>NZ_KV833391.1:0-1536 GCF_001837655.1 Haemophilus sp. HMSC071C11
AAAATCTTGATTGAACAAAAGCAATCAAGTGTTTAGTTGAATGAAAATACGCATCAAATTGACCGCACTTTGAAGTGAAAACTTAAAGTGGTTGAAAACATTTGAGGTTGTATAGTTAAGTGACTAAGCGTACAAGGTGGATGCCTTGGCAATCAGAGGCGAAGAAGGACGTGCTAATCTGCGAAAAGCTTGGATGAGTCGATAAGAGGCGTTTAATCCAAGATATCCGAATGGGGAAACCCAGTAGATGAAGAATCTACTATCAACAAGTGAATTCATAGCTTGTTGAGGCAAACCGGGAGAACTGAAACATCTAAGTACCCCGAGGAAAAGAAATCAACCGAGATTTCGTCAGTAGCGGCGAGCGAAAGCGAAAGAGCCAGTAAGTGATAGCAGTATAGTGAGGAGAATGTGTTGGGAAGCACAATCAAAGAGGGTGATAATCCCGTATCTAAAAACCATATTGTGGTACTAAGCTAACGAGAAGTAGGGCGGGACACGTGATATCCTGTTTGAAGAAGGGGGGACCATCCTCCAAGGCTAAATACTCCTGATTGACCGATAGTGAACCAGTACTGTGAAGGAAAGGCGAAAAGAACCCCGGTGAGGGGAGTGAAATAGAACCTGAAACCTTGTACGTACAAGCAGTGGGAGCCCCATCACTTAATCCGATTGGAAGGTGATGAAAAGCAACCGCACTTAAACAATGGTAAGAGGAGCGAAGCGAGTCAAACCACCCAAAAGAAGCAGTGGGATTAAGTGATGGGGTGACTGCGTACCTTTTGTATAATGGGTCAGCGACTTATATTTTGTAGCGAGGTTAACCGAATAGGGGAGCCGAAGGGAAACCGAGTCTTAACTGGGCGAATAGTTGCAAGGTATAGACCCGAAACCCGGTGATCTAGCCATGGGCAGGTTGAAGGTTGGGTAACACTAACTGGAGGACCGAACCGACTAATGTTGAAAAATTAGCGGATGACTTGTGGCTGGGGGTGAAAGGCCAATCAAACCGGGAGATAGCTGGTTCTCCCCGAAATCTATTTAGGTAGAGCCTTGAGGTGACACCTTTGGGGGTAGAGCACTGTTTCGGCTAGGGGTCCATCCCGGATTACCAACCCGATGCAAACTACGAATACCAAAGAGTGATACTCAGGAGACACACGGCGGGTGCTAACGTCCGTCGTGGAGAGGGAAACAACCCAGACCGCCAGCTAAGGTCCCCAAGTCTATATTAAGTGGGAAACGAAGTGGGAAGGCTTAGACAGCTAGGATGTTGGCTTAGAAGCAGCCATCATTTAAAGAAAGCGTAATAGCTCACTAGTCGAGTCGGCCTGCGCGGAAGATGTAACGGGGCTGAAATATAGCACCGAAGCTGCGGCATCAGGCGTATCACTAATACGCCTTACGATTAACAAGCTAGAATGGCGCGAAGCGACATGAAAGGTTGTTCAAGCAACCCGAACGTTGAGTCGGGCATCTTAGAGTGAGGATGATTAGTGATACGCCTGTTGGGTAGGGGAGCGTTGTGTAAGCGGA
>NZ_KV833392.1:0-10243 GCF_001837655.1 Haemophilus sp. HMSC071C11
TCCCCATGTGAGAGTAGGGCACCGCCAGGTTAGCAAATACATAAATAGAATAAAGCAGAGTAGAATAAAAGATAAGAACCCCCAGTCGAAAGGCTGGGGGTTTTTCTATCTTTAAATTTCAAAAAATTAGTAAAACAGTATTTGTGTTTACCGATTACTCAATAGCAATACTGGGCAGAGACGGGGATACCTCTTGTCCTTACACCAGTACCTTATTTACTAAGATAGAATAAAAAATAATCAATTTACTCTCATTATAATGAACTTAAAGCAGGAGAAAAGTGTATGCTTATCCCAATTTTTGAAAATGGTAAGAAAATATATCAAGATAGCTCTGGTAATAAGTACCAGTATGATTTAACCAATTCAATGGATCAATTCTCTTATTCTACAGATCTCAGTGCACAAATGCGTGATAAATCATCTATTACGGCAACACGAAATCCAAATGGAGGGGGAATTTATGAGTAATTTCTTTAATTCTTTATTTTCTGATAAAGGAGAAATTAAAGGTATTGATAATCAATATTCTGTATCTGAAATCGTAGATATTCTTAAGGAAGAAGGTTATTCTATTAATGTAATACAAGATAATTTTTTGGTGTTTAGATTACAAGGTACGAATGTTGTAGTTGTTCCCCATGATGGAGGTGATATTCAATTTTTTATCATGTATGACGATGATGAGAACCGCTTTTCATTAAGAAAAGTGAATAAAATAAATATTGATTATAGACTCGGAAAATTTTATTTAACAGATGATGATAAATTAGGAATCGAGCTTCTTTTGCGCAATGATGGTAATGGTGTAACTAAGTCTCAAATTATTCAAGGACTATCAGATATTTCTTTATTAAATGGATTAGCTAAGAAAGAATTTTGGTAAGTTATTAGTTCCATATCCTAAGATCAAATCAAATATGCTGCAGGTTATTTTACATCTGTCTTAGAGGGAATTAAAAAAGTCTCCCAAATTCGAATATTAATCTAAGCCCCATTTGGGGCTTTTCTAGACATTCTTTCTTAGCTGTGCTATAATCCCGCTAAAATTCTACCCTTAAAAACAAGAGAAATTATGACCGCACTTAATGTATTAATTTATCCTGATGATCACTTAAAGGTTGTCTGTGAGCCTGTTACTGAAGTTAATGATGCAATTCGTAAAATTGTTGATGATATGTTTGATACGATGTATCAAGAGAAAGGTATTGGTTTAGCTGCACCTCAGGTGGATATTTTGCAACGTATTATTACTATTGATGTTGAAGGCGATAAACAGAATCAGTTTGTTTTGATTAACCCTGAAATTTTGGCTTCAGAAGGCGAAACGGGAATTGAAGAGGGGTGTTTATCCATTCCAGGGTTCCGTGCGTTGGTTCCTCGTAAAGAAAAAGTGACAGTGAGAGCGTTAGATCGTGATGGTAAAGAATTTACTTTAGATGCGGATGGTTTGCTTGCGATCTGTATTCAGCACGAGATCGATCATCTTAATGGAATTTTATTTGTTGATTATCTTTCTCCACTTAAACGCCAACGTATTAAAGAAAAGTTGATTAAATACAAGAAGCAGATTGCGAAAAGCTAAAACGTAGGGTGGGCTTTAGCCCAGCAATCATTTCAAAAAACGGTGGGCTTAAGCCCACCCTACTTCCTTTTTCCTATCAATTACCATAACGTAGGACATTATGAAATCACTTAATATTATTTTTGCGGGTACGCCAGATTTTGCTGCACAGCATTTACAAGCCATTCTAAATTCTCAACATAACGTGATCGCTGTTTATACGCAATCTGATAAACCAGCTGGTCGCGGTAAGAAATTGCAAGCAAGTCCTGTCAAGCAACTTGCTGAGCAAAATAACATTCCCGTTTATCAACCTAAATCCTTACGTAAAGAAGAAGCACAGTCTGAATTAAAAGCGTTAAATGCAGATGTAATGGTTGTTGTCGCTTATGGATTAATTTTACCGAAAGCTGTATTAGATGCCCCTCGTTTAGGTTGTTTGAATGTGCATGGTTCTATTCTTCCACGTTGGCGAGGTGCAGCACCAATTCAGCGTTCAATTTGGGCTGGCGATGTACAAACGGGTGTAACCATTATGCAAATGGATGAAGGTTTAGATACAGGCGATATGTTACATAAAGTCTATTGTGATATTTTACCGACTGAAACTTCAACGAGTCTTTATAACAAACTGGCAGAGCTTGCTCCATCAGTATTAATCGATGTTTTAGATAATCTTGAAAACAGTAAATTTATAGCGGAAAAACAAGATGGCAGCCAAAGTAATTATGCAGAAAAACTTTCCAAAGAAGAGGCACAATTAGATTGGTCACTTCCTGCAATGCAACTTGAGCGTAATATCCGCGCTTTTAATCCTTGGCCAATTGCCTATTTTTCAACAGAAGACAAGGATGGCAATGCACAAACTTTAAAAGTGTATCAAGCGGAAGTGTTGCCTCATCAAGATAAACCAGCGGGAACTATTTTAAGTGCGGATAAAAATGGCATTCAAATTGCGACTGTCGATGGCGTCTTAAACTTATTGCAATTACAACCTGCAGGTAAAAAGCCTATGTCTGCACAAGATTTATTAAATGGCCGTGCAGAATGGTTTACTATTGGTAAGGTGCTTGCATAATGAAAAAATTTTCTTCTAAAACTATCAAAGTAAAAAATTCAGTAAAAATGACCGCACTTTCGACCAGGGCTATTGCAGCAAACTTAATTTTGCAAGCATTGGATGAAGGTAAATCCTTGTCGGCGTTAATTCCAGAAGTGCAACTTTCTGTAAAAGCCCAAGATTTGCCCTTGCTACAAGAAATTTGTTTTGGCGTGTGTCGAGTATTGCCTCGCTTAGAGCAAATTATCAAACGTCTTGTGGATAAGCCGCTTAAAGGTAAAACTCGCATTGTTCATTGCCTGTTACTTGTAGGGTTATACCAATTGCTTTATATGCGAGTGCCTGCTCATGCGGCAGTTGATGAAGTTGTGAACGCAACAAAATCATTAAAATCTGATAGTTTTAGAGGATTAGTGAATGCGGTTTTGCGTAGATTTTTACGTGAACAAGATGAAATTTTGGCAATTATCGATAAAAATTGGCAAACGCTTCATCCTGAATGGTTCGTGAATAAATTAAAAAAAGCCTATCCGAATTGGCGTGAGATCATTGAGGCGAACAATCAGAAACCACCAATGTGGCTACGTGTGAATTCACAAAAAAATGCCCTCGAAACTTACCGCACTTTACTTGAGGAACAAGGTATTTCTGCAAAAACAAGTCACCATCCTAATGCACTATGTTTAGATATACCGATTGCGGTGCAAAAATTACCGCACTTTGAAGAAGGTGCTGTAACGGTACAAGATTTGAGTGCGCAATGGGCGGCAATGTTGCTTGAGCCTAAAAATGAGGAATGGATCCTTGATGCTTGCGCTGCACCCGGTGGTAAGACGACCCATATTTTAGAACTGGCACCTCAAGCTAATGTGATTGCATTAGATGTAGAATCTCATCGCTTAAAACGAGTAGAAGAAAATCTTGCACGTTTAAATCAGCAAGCGATAGTGGTTTGCGGCGATGCGAGTAAACCTGACGAATGGTTAGCTGAAATTGGTAAAAGTGCGGTGAAATTTGACCGAATTTTACTTGATGCACCTTGTTCTGCTACAGGGGTAATTCGACGCCACCCCGATATAAAATGGTTACGCAAAGAAACCGATATCGCTCAGCTTGTCGAATTACAGAAGAAAATCCTGAGTGCACTTTGGGAAAAACTGAAGCCAAACGGTGTTTTGCTTTATGCGACTTGTTCTGTATTGCCAGAAGAAAATTGCGAACAAATCCAAGCATTTTTAAATGCTCACGCAGATGCGGAGTTATTGCCATTACCTGTTAGTGATGATAAAAGTGCGGTGGGTTTTCAATTCATTCCACAACCAAATAGTGGAGATGGGTTCTATTATGCTAAATTGCTTAAACGAGCATAAAGGAGAGCGATAATGAAAATTATCATTTTGGGTGCAGGTCAGGTAGGAACGACGCTTGCAGAAAACTTAGTCAGTGAAGATAACGATATTACCTTAGTGGATAATGAATCTCCTCAGTTACAAACATTGCAAGAAAAGCACGATTTGCGTGTGGTACAAGGCTCTCCATCATCTCCAAAAGTGCTTCGTGACGCAGGCGCGGCAGATGCCGATTTAATGGTTGCCGTGACAGCCTCCGATGAAATCAATATGGTCGCTTGCCAAATGGGCTATACATTATTTAATACGCCAACGCGAATTGCACGTATCCGTAATTCAGAATATTTACGTGAAAAAGACAAGTTGTTCAACAATGAAAATATACCTATTGATCATTTAATTTCGCCTGAAAATCTTGTCACTGATGAAATTACGCGTTTAATTGCTTATCCAGGCGCATTACAAGTTGCCCATTTTGCCAATAATCGTATTAGTATTGTTGTAGTGAAAGCTTATTATGGGGGGGCTTTGGTTGGATATGCACTTTCCGCATTTCGCGAACATATGCCACATATTGATTGTCGTATTATGTCTATTTTACGTAATGGCAAACCGATTCGTCCACAAGGCTCAACCATTGTAGAAGCTGGCGATGAAATCACGTTTATTTGCGCTACTGAACATATTAAGGCGGTAATGGGAGAGTTACAACGTTTGGAGAAACCTTATAAGCGAGTAATGATTGTTGGTGGAGGAAATGTTGCTTTTGGCGTAGCAAAACGTTTGGAAAATTCTTGTACTGTAAAGCTTATTGAACGAGATTCAAACAGAGCGCAAGCCTTAGCAGAAAAGTTGCCAAAAACGTTAGTATTTAATGGAGATGCCTCAGACCAAAACTTGCTTTTTGAAGAACATATTGAAAGTGTGGATGTATTTCTTTCATTAAGTAGCGACGATGAAGCGAATATTATGTCAGCTTTGTTAGCCAAGCGTTTAGGTGCGAAAAAAGCAATGGTACTGATTCAACGGATTGCTTATATTAATCTTATTCAGGGAGGCACGATTGATATTGCGGTTTCTCCACAACAAGTAACGATTTCTGCTTTGTTAGGTCACGTGCGTAAAGGCGATGTAAAAAATGTGGCAACATTACGACATGGCATTGCCGAAGCCATTGAAATTGTTGCACACGGTAATGTGAATACTTCAAATATAGTAGGGCGAAAAATTGGTGAGTTGCGTTTGCCGATGGGAACCATTATTGGTGCTTTATTACGAGGGAATGATGTAATTATTGCTCGTCGTCAAGTGATTATTGAAGAAGGCGATCATATAGTGATTTATTTAAGTGATAAGAAAAATGTGCCAGAAATTGAGAAATTATTCCAACCAAGCGCATTCTTTATTTAGTTTTTTTACTTTTCAGAGTGATTTATTATAATAGTCGCTCTTTTTATGTAATTTTTGAAGGGGAACATTATTATGAATTTTATTAAAGAATTTCGCGAATTTGCAATGCGTGGCAATGTCGTAGATATGGCTATCGGTGTGATTATTGGTAGCGCATTTGGCAAGATCGTAAGTTCACTTGTTAGTGATATTTTTACGCCCGTGTTGGGGATTTTAACTGGTGGTATTGATTTCAAAGACATGAAATTTGTATTAGCACAAGCACAAGGCGATGTTCCTGCTGTTACTTTAAATTATGGTTTGTTTATTCAAAATGTGATTGATTTTATTATTATTGCTTTTGCAATCTTTATGATGATCAAAGTAATCAATAAGGTAAGAAAACCAGAGGAGAAAAAAACTGCACCAAAGGCAGAAACATTGCTTACTGAAATCCGTGATTTATTAAAGAATAAATAATATTTAAAGAATGAAAGTTAGCAGAAATGCTGACTTTTTTTATTACTATTTTTTAAGCTATAATCAGCCCTCAATTTTAGGGAAATAAAATGGAAAAATATAATAAACTTCGCATTGAATGGGATTGTCGCCGAGGAATGTTAGAGTTAGATAAAATCATAATGCCTTTTTATTTGAAGCATTTTGATGAATTAACAGATGACAAAAAAGATATATTTATTCGTTTATTAGCAAGTACAGATCTGCAGCTGTTTTCTTGGTTTTTTAATCGTGGTAAATCATCAGATTCAGAAATTCAATCTATGGTAGAGTATATCCAAAACGTACAAAAAATCACAACTAATTAAAATTATTAAGATACGTATGAACTTTTTTCACACACCTGTGTCTGAGATTGCAGCAAGAGCTTGCTGTCTTGAATATTAAGGCGTGTTAGATATTGGCATAGGAGAAATATGGCTGAACAGCTAACAGATCAGGCTTTGGTAGAAAGAGTGCAGCAAGGGGATAAGAAAGCCTTCAATTTGTTGGTTTCGCGTTATCAGAATAAAGTGGCGGGGCTTTTGACTCGCTATGTATCACGTAACGATATTCCTGATGTGGTGCAAGAATCCTTTATAAAAGCTTATCGCTCAATTGAATCTTTTCGTGGCGAAAGTGCTTTCTATACATGGCTTTATCGAATTGCCGTTAATACGGCAAAAAATTATTTAACGGCTCAAGGTCGCCGTCCACCAAATGAAGATATTTTGGCAGAAGATGCTGAAAATTATGATGTGGGTACGCACTTGCGGGATGTGGATACACCCGAAAATGAAATGTTGTCTAGTGAGTTAGAAAGAATTGTTTTTGATACTATTCATAACTTACCAGAAGATTTAAAAACCGCGATTACGTTACGAGAGCTAGAAGGTTTAAGTTACGAAGAGATTGCAGAAATTATGGATTGTCCTGTTGGTACGGTTCGTTCCCGAATCTTCCGAGCAAGGGAAATGATCGAAAATAAAATTCAACCTCTAATGTAGAGCGAATAAAAATTGGAGTTTACTATGCAAAAAGAGCAGCTTTCAGCCTATATGGATGGCGAACAAGTCAAAACTGACTTGACAGATGCTTTATTAAGAGACGAAGAATTACAAGCGTCTTGGCATTCATTTCATACCGTTCGTTCAGTAATGCGTAAAGAAAGTGCGGTCTTTTTAGGGGGGGATTTTACCGCTAAAATGGCAGATTTGATTGAGTTAGAAGACGTGAAGAAAGTCGATGTCATTGCGGTGTCTCAACCTGAACCAGAAGATGCACATAATTCTGCATTTATGCAAAAATTAAAGGCATTTTTTGCGCCAATGACGCAAGTTGCTGTTGCTGCTGGTGTATGTTTAGTGGCAGTACTTGGTGTTCAATCTTTCAATAGTAAAAACGAAGCGTCTAATTTACCTGAGGCTCCAGTATTGCAAACCTTGCCATTTAATAATGCGGTTCAAGAGGTTAGCTATAATGCGCCAAGTAAAGATACATTGACTTCAGATCAGCTTGAGAAAAAAAGTCGTCGTATTGGTGCAATGTTGCAAAACTATGAATTGCAACGTCGTATGCACTCTGATGCTAGCAGTCAAGTGAGATAAATTGGTTTCCTTTGTTCAGATTATTGATTCACCACCTAATTGTTATTTAGTGTGGTGAATTTTTATCCTTTAGATTTCTATGAAAAAAATCGCATTAAAATTTACCGCACTTTCTCTTTCTTTGCTATTAAGTAGCATTGCTTCTGCTGAAGAGCTTTCTGCGAAGCAGTCTTTAGATAAAATGACACAAGCATTGGATAATCTCAATTATGAAATTGCCTTTGTGCAAACTACTCCAGCAAATATGGATTCATTTCGTTATCGACATATCAAACAAGATAACAAAACCTACGCACAATTAGTTACTTTAGATGGTCGCCAGCAAGAAATTATTCAACGTGATAATTTAGTCAGTTATTTTCAGCCAAATGCTCAAGCATTTACGCTTAATAGTGGCAATATAGTTGATGCGATGCCTGCGGTTGTGCGTGCAAATTTTGATAAGCTTTCTTCTGATTATGATTTCGTAAAATTAGGTAAAGATCGCGTTGCTGGGCGTTTCGCTGATACGATTAGAATTGTTCCTAAAGATGATTTTCGGTATCAATATTTGGTGTTTATCGATGAAGAAAATGGCTTGTTATTACGCAGTGATATGCTTGATCGCGAAGGCAAGCTACTTGATCAATTTAGAGTTGTAACACTTTACATCGATGACAGATTGAGAGGATTAACGGATTATATTAACAAGGTATCATTGCCCCCTTTATTGAAAGAAAGTAAAAATGAACAAAGTTCAGATATAACTTGGTCTGCAGGTTGGTTGCCACAAGGTTTTTCTTTAATTCGATATACTCAAGAAATATTAGAAAATGAAATCATAGATAGCGCATTATATAGTGATGGCTTATTTACTTTTACGTTGTTTGTCTCTAATGTAAGCTCTAATGACCTACCAGAAAATACTTGGAAACAAGGGGCTTATACGATTTATAGCGAGGTCATCGGAGGAAAAGAAATTACTTTTATTGGGCAATTACCAATCTCGACGGCAAAACGCATTGTACAAGAAGTCAAATTTAGATAAAAAGTGCGGTAATTTTTTACGATATTTTTATCAATAACTGATTTTGAGTTAGGCATTGACTAAGATTCGCACGTTTTTACGTGCGAATTTTTATTTTCTTAATTTTATTAATTCTACTTGGTGATTGTGACCTTTTTTTAGAATTAGATTTGCTCGCTCACGAGTTGGAAGAATATTTTGATTAAGGTTTAACCCGTTAATTTCATCCCAAATTTTACTAGCGGTGGTAATGGATTCTTCTTTCGATAAATTGGCATAATGTTTAAAGTAAGAATTAGGATCGTTGAATGCGCTTTCGCGGAATTTCAGAAACCGTTTGATATACCATTCTTTCAATAATTTTTCTTCTGCATCAACATAAATAGAGAAATCAACAAAATCTGATACGAATGTTTGATTGGTTTTATTATTACCTGTTTGAAGTACATTCAAGCCCTCTAAAATAAGAATGTCAGGTTTATTTATCACATTAAATTTATCAGGAATAATATCATAGGTTAAATGCGAATAGATTGGTGCTTCCACCTCAGTTTTGCCAGATTTCACATCAGCTAAAAAATGAATAAGTTTGGGCGTATCATAAGAAATAGGGAAACCTTTTTTGTGTAAAAGATGATCTTTTTTTAGTTTTTCTAATGGATATAAAAAACCATCAGTAGTTATAAGATCTACTTTGCGCTCCGCTGGCCAATGGGAAAGAAGTGATTGGAGTATTCGTGCTGAAGTGCTTTTCCCTACCGCTACGCTACCTGCAATGCTAATGATATAAGGTACTTTTGTTTTATTACGCCCTAAAAAACGGTGTAAAACAGCTTGTCTGCGAAGGTTTTCGTCAATGTAATAATTAATTAAACGAGCTAATGGTAAATAAATCATACTGACTTCATCCAAAGATAGCTCTTCATTAAAACCTAAAAGCGGTTTAAGATCTTGTTCTGTAAGTTTTAGGGGGACAGATTTACGCAATTCTGCCCATTGTTTGCGGTTAAAACTTAAAAAAGGGGTTAGATTCATTGAGATATTATTGAGTCAAATAGACAATTGGAGAAAAATATACGCTATAAATAAAAATTTAGCATTCATTTTTCATTAAATGTGCACTAATTTGATTAAAAAATCACTTTTTTGATTGTGATTTAAACGAATAATCAAAAAAATAAACTTTTTTATAAAAAATACTTGTCAGTTAAAGTTTTTTCCATATAATACGCCTCACTTGCTTACGACACGCCGACTTAGCTCAGTAGGTAGAGCAACTGACTTGTAATCAGTAGGTCATCAGTTCGATTCCGATAGTCGGCACCATTCTTTCGTATCAAGTATTCATTTAGTGTGGAGGGGTTCCCGAGCGGCCAAAGGGGGCAGACTGTAAATCTGTTGGCTCAGCCTTCGAAGGTTCGAATCCTTCTCCCTCCACCATCTTTTAGATGGATCCTGATGGGACAGACGAATTTAGGACTTGCGGGCATCGTATAATGGCTATTACCTTAGCCTTCCAAGCTAATGATGCGGGTTCGATTCCCGCTGCCCGCTCCAGACGCTGATATAGCTCAGTTGGTAGAGTGCACCCTTGGTAAGGGTGAGGTCGGCGGTTCAAATCCGCCTATCAGCACCAGTCTTATAATTCCTCATCCTTATATCAATCAGCAAATAAATTTATTGGTTAATGTGGTTTAATTTACCCATCGATAACCGTGTCTATTTAGAGGGACTATTTCAATGTCTAAAGAAAAATTTGAACGTACAAAA
>NZ_KV833393.1:0-241 GCF_001837655.1 Haemophilus sp. HMSC071C11
TCAATCAATCAATCAATCAATCAATCAATCAAAGTCTGTCATTATTGCAGGTAATGGAACAAGTTTAAAATCAATTGACTATAGTTTATTACCTAAAGATTATGATGTTTTCCGTTGCAATCAATTTTATTTTGAAGATCATTATTTTCTTGGCAAGAAAATAAAAAAGGTATTTTTTAATTGTTCTGTAATTTTTGAACAATACTATACGTTTATGCAATTAATTAAAAATAATGAATAT
>NZ_KV833394.1:0-15967 GCF_001837655.1 Haemophilus sp. HMSC071C11
TTTTGTACGTTCAAATTTTTCTTTAGACATTGCTAATGTTTCCTAAGAAGTGCGGTATAAAACAATCATATTTTACACCGCTGGTTTACAAAAATTATTTTTTACGCGCTTCAATTACTGCAGCTGCCACACTTGTTGGAGCTTCAGCATATTTTAACGGTTCCATTGAGTATGATGCACGACCTTGAGTTTGTGAACGTAAATCTGTTGCATAACCGAACATCTCAGAAAGTGGAACTTCAGCATCGATCTTAACAACAAACTCGTTCGCTTCTTGACCGTTAACCATAGCACGACGACGGCTTAAATCACCAATTACATCACCAACATATTCAGGTGGAGTTTCAACTTCAACTTTCATAATTGGCTCAAGTAATACTGGGTTTGCTTTTGAGAATGCTGCTTTAAATGCTAAAGACGCAGCAAGTTTAAATGCTAACTCAGATGAATCCACATCATGGTATGAACCGAAGTGTAAACGTACACCAAGATCAACTACTGGGTAACCAGCTAATGGACCAGATTTAAGTTGTTCTTGAATACCTTTATCAACGGCTGGAATGTATTCACCAGGAATTACACCACCTTTGATTTCGTTTACAAATTCATAACCAGGGCCTTCTGGATCTAATGGATATAAGTCAATAACAACGTGACCATATTGACCGCGACCACCAGATTGTTTAGCGTGTTTACCTTCTACATCATTAACACGAGTATGGATAGTTTCACGGTATGATACTTGTGGTTTACCAATATTGGCTTCCACTTTGAACTCACGTTTCATACGATCAACAATGATATCTAAGTGCAACTCACCCATACCAGAAATAATGGTTTCACCAGATTCCTCATCTGTGTGAACACGGAATGAAGGGTCTTCTTGTGCTAAACGACCTAATGCTAAGCCCATTTTTTCTTGGTCAGCTTTAGTTTTTGGTTCTACCGCAACAGAGATTACTGGCTCTGGGAATTCCATACGCTCAAGGATAATTGGCGCATCAATTGCACATAATGTATCACCAGTAGTTACATCTTTTAATCCGATAGCAGCTGCGATGTCACCTGCACGAACTTCTTTAATTTCTTCACGTTTATTAGCGTGCATCTGTACGATACGACCAAAACGTTCACGTTTTTGACGTACAGAATTCAATACTGTATCTCCAGAATTAATCACTCCAGAATATACACGGAAGAATGTTAAGTTACCTACGAATGGGTCAGTTGCAATTTTAAATGCTAATGAAGAGAATGGTTCTTCATCACTTGCGTGACGCTCACCTTCAGTTTCATCTGGATTGATACCTTTAATAGCAGGAATATCAGTTGGTGCTGGTAGGTATTCAACAACTGCATCAAGCATTGCTTGAACACCTTTGTTTTTGAACGCAGAACCACAGGTTACCAAAATAATTTCATTTGCTAATACACGCTGACGTAATGCTGACTTAATTTCTTCTTCAGTTAAGTCTTCGCCACCTAAGTATTTTTCCATTAATTCTTCTGACGCTTCAGCTGCCGCTTCAACAAGGTTTTGACGCCATTCTTCACAGTCTGCTTGCATATTAGCAGGCACTTCTTCATAAGTGAAAGTCATACCTTGGTCTGCTTCATTCCAATTGATCGCTTTCATTTTGATCAAATCAACTACACCTGTGAAGTTTTCTTCTGCACCAACAGGGAGTTGAAGAGGAATAGCATTAGCACCTAAGCGAGTTTTTAATTGTTCAACAACACGTAAGAAGTTCGCACCAGTACGGTCCATTTTATTTACGAACGCAATACGTGGAACTTCATACTTGTTAGCTTGACGCCATACGGTTTCAGATTGTGGTTGAACACCACCAACCGCACAGTAAACCATTACTGCGCCATCAAGAACACGCATAGAACGTTCTACTTCAACAGTAAAGTCCACGTGTCCCGGAGTATCGATAACATTGATACGATGTTGTGGGAATTGTTGTGACATACCAGACCAGAATGCAGTTGTTGCCGCAGAGGTAATGGTGATACCACGCTCTTGTTCTTGTTCCATCCAGTCCATCGTTGCTGCACCATCGTGCACTTCACCGATTTTGTGGCTAACACCAGTATAGAATAAGATACGCTCAGTAGTAGTGGTTTTACCCGCATCAATGTGCGCACTGATACCGATATTACGATATCTTTCAATAGGGGTTGTACGAGCCATTATTATAACCTTGTTTATTTAATATCAGTTTATATAAGGGTAAGGCTTCATCAATGATGAAGCCCTTTAAATTCAAAAACTTATTACCAACGGTAGTGAGCAAATGCTTTGTTAGCTTCAGCCATGCGGTGAACGTCTTCACGTTTTTTAACTGCTGCACCTTTATTATCTGAAGCATCAGATAATTCGTTTGCAAGGCGTAAAGCCATTGATTTATCACCACGTTTACGTGCTGCTTCAACGATCCAACGCATACCTAATGCGTTACGACGTACAGGGCGCACTTCAACTGGTACTTGGTAAGTAGAACCACCAACACGACGAGATTTAACCTCAACAGTTGGACGTACGTTTTCAAGTGCAACTTCAAACGCTTCTAAAGGTTCTTTACCTGTGCGTTGTGCTAAAGTTTCTAAAGCACCATAAACGATTGATTCAGCAACGGATTTTTTACCGTCTACCATGATTACATTAATAAATTTTGCAAGTAATTCTGAACCGAACTTCGGATCTGGAAGAATCTTGCGTGCTTCAATACTACGACGACGTGGCATTGCGAATTTCTCCGTATTTTAATCTTCAGGATATCCAAAACCCATCAGCAATATTTCTCTTTGAGAAAATTTGCAGCACAAAGTGCTTTTTGACTGGAGTTTATGGTTTAAATTTTTTTGCTAATTTAGACGTTTGGCCTTACTTAACGGAGAACCATTAAGCTTTAGGACGTTTAACGCCGTATTTAGAACGACCTTGTTTACGATCTTTAACGCCTGCGCAGTCTAATGCACCGCGTACTGTGTGGTAACGCACACCTGGTAAGTCTTTAACACGACCACCACGGATTAATACAACACTGTGTTCTTGAAGGTTGTGACCTTCACCACCAATATAAGAAGTTACTTCAAAACCGTTAGTTAAGCGGATACGACATACTTTACGTAACGCTGAGTTTGGTTTTTTAGGAGTTGTAGTATATACACGAGTACATACACCACGTTTCTGCGGGCAAGCCTCTAATGCAGGAACGTTGCTTTTTACAACCTTTTTCACACGCGGTTTGCGTACTAGCTGGTTGATAGTTGCCATTAAAAAAGCTCCAGTTTAAATGTTATTCAATAATAGAATGTTGTTCAAAAAATCTACTTCTATACAGAAATAGACGGCGAATTCTAATAGTTTTACGCTTTATTGTCAATAATTAAACAATATACTCCAGGCTTAAAACTAGATTAAAATTTACCGCACTTTTGTTTTTCAATAAAAAACTTTATTCCCCACGTTTTAGCATGCCTTGTTTTTTCAAATTAATCAGAATAATTGAAATAGCAGCAGGCGTTATACCTGAAATTCGGCTCGCTTGACCAATGGAAACCGGACGATGTAGTTCCAATTTCGCACGTACTTCATTAGATAAACCAGACACTTTGCTGTAATCAAAGTTAGCTGGAATAGCCGTATTTTCGTGGCGTTTTTGTTTTTTAATTTCTTCTTGTTGATGCTCAATATAGCCTTGATATTTAATAGCAATTTCTACTTGTTCTACGGCTTCTCTATCTTCCATTGCCGGTTTGTATGGCGTTAAAGAAGTCAAAATATCGTAGGTCATTTCTGGACGGCGTAATAAATCTTCACCGCTGGCTTCACGCACAAGTGGACTGCCAAGCACTTTATTGGCTTCTTCTAAATATTCAGAACGCGGATGCAGCCAAATGCTGCGTAAGCGCTGGCGTTCTTGCTCAATCTTTTCCATTTTTTGATTAAAGCGTGCCCAGCGAGCCTCATCAATCAAACCTAATTCATGGGCAATTGGCGTTAAACGAATATCTGCATTGTCTTCACGTAATAACAAACGGTATTCAGCACGAGAAGTGAATACACGATACGGTTCTTTAGTACCGAGCGTACAAAGGTCATCAACCAATACTCCAGTATAAGATTGATCACGACGTGGATACCATGCCTCTTTCTCTTGTACATAAAGACCTGCGTTAATCCCCGCCAATAAGCCTTGTGCCGCTGCTTCTTCATAACCCGTTGTACCGTTAATTTGACCTGCGAAGAATAAACCTGAAATAGCTTTTGTTTCTAACGTTGGTTTTAAGTCACGTGGATCAAAATAGTCATATTCAATGGCATAACCTGGTTTGATAATGCGAGCTTTTTCTAAACCTTTCATAGAATTAACAATACCCATTTGCACATCAAATGGCAAACTGGTAGAAATCCCATTTGGATACACTTCGTTACTGGTTAATCCTTCTGGTTCCAAATAGATTTGATGTGAATTACGATCCGCAAAACGCATCACTTTATCTTCAATGGATGGGCAATAACGTGGGCCGACCCCTTCTATCACACCAGTATACATTGGACTGCGATCCAAGTTATTACGGATCACTTCATGGGTTTGTTCATTAGTGTGGGTGATATAACAAGGAATTTGTTGCGGGTGATCAGATACCGATCCCATAAAAGAAAATACAGGTAACACCGCATCACCATGCTGTTTAGCTAAAATATCAAAATTGATCGTGCGTGCATCAATACGTGGTGGTGTACCTGTTTTAAGGCGATCTACACGTAATCCGAGATCTCTTAATCTATATGAAAGATTTACAGAAGCAGGATCTCCAGCACGACCACCTTCATAATTTTCCAAACCAATATGAATTTTACCGGCTAAGAAAGTACCTGCAGTTAATACCACTGATTTAGCACGAAAAATTAATCCCATTTTTGTGCTAACGCCTGTAACTCGATCTTGCTCAATTAGAATATCTGTCGCTTCTTGTTGGAAAATATCTAAATTAGGTTGATTTTCTAATGCTGTACGAACAGCTTGACGATATAAAACTCTGTCAGCTTGAGCTCGAGTAGCACGTACTGCTGGACCTTTACTACTATTTAAAGTACGAAATTGAATTCCTGCTTTATCTGCAGTATGCGCCATCAAACCACCCATAGCATCTACTTCTTTTACTAAATGACCTTTACCGATCCCACCAATTGCAGGATTACAAGACATTTGCCCTAAAGTATCTACATTATGTGTTAATAAAAGGGTTTTTAATCCCATTCGAGCTGGTGCAAGCGCAGCTTCTGTACCCGCATGGCCACCACCGATCACAATCACATCATAAGTTTCAGTGTAAAACATATCTATCTCTATTTATTCGGATCAAAAAATTGGCGTTATTCTACAGAAATTTAAAACACCTGACAAAAAAAGAATGGATCTATTGATCCTTTGAAAGATCAGGTTTGTATTAGTAAATAAGATCTCTTTTTTTATATATAAAGATCTTATTATTGTTACTATTAAGATCCTTTGTAATTGTGAGTAAACTTATTAGATCCTTACGGAAACTGGTGTTATAGGATCTAAAGATCTTGTGAAAATGCGATCATTTTCTTTAAAAATCTTGTGTGTAAAATGGAAAGTTATTAACAACTTTATTTTTTCTCAAAGTTATCAAGTGAGTAAAAACAGTTTTATGACAGATTATTTATGAGTTATCCACAGATAAAAATGAATTTTTATTGAAATCTCTATAATTTAGCTTTTTTTAAATAATTAATTTTATTAAATGTAAGTTTTATGATTTGACTTTGTAGTTACTACAGGTTTTATGCTTCTTTCAAATCAAATAGTTAAGGAAATAAAATGAAAGAAGTTTCTCTAGTAAAAAATTATACTCCTAAAGAATATCAGCAGCATGCATCTTGCCCTCATAGTCAAATTTCTAAAAATAAAATGGTATTAGGCATCAGTTTTGCAATTATTACCTTTTATATGGTTGTTGAATTTCTAGGGGGATATTGGTTTAACAGCCTTACTTTGATGGCTGATGCTGGGCATATGGCAAATGATAGTTTATCTATTTTTTTAGCATGGATTGGGTTATTTTTAAGTCTAAAATGGCAAAAATGGTTAGCTTTAATCAATGGAATTTCATTAGTTTGGGTCGCTATTTGGATTTTTATTGAGGCTGTAACACGTTGGCAGGCTCCGATAGAAATAGCCGCTTTGCCAATGTTAGGTGTAGCTTTACTAGGGTTTGGGATTAATTTGTTGGTAGCTTTTATAATGCTAAAAAGTAATCGCCATAATTTGAATATTCGTGCAGCATATTTGCATGTTTTAGTAGATTTATTTGGTTCGGTTGTTGCTATTATTGCAGGAATAAGTGCTTGGTGGTTAAATTGGCAGTGGGTTGATGTAGTTGCTAGTGGTATCTTAAGCATTTTTGTATTACAAAGCGGTATTTCTACAGTTTTTCAAGCTATTAAATCCTTATATAGTAGCGATGACAATTCATTGCCGAATGATCATTCTCATTAAAGTAAAAAATTGTTTGAGGAAATAATGAAAATTAATGAATTAAGTAAATCTACACATACTAATATTGAAACTATTCGCTACTATGAGAAACAAGGAGTATTACCTCCATCTAAGCGATTGGCTAATGGTTATCGATTTTATGATGAAGAGAGTATAGAGCAATTAAACTTTATTAAAAAATGTCGAATGTTGGGCTTCTCTTTAGAGAATATTCGGGAACTCAATCGTATTAGATTTAGTACGAAAGATCATTATCAAGCAGATCAATTAGTACTTAATCAGCTTATTCAAGTAGAAAATAAAATATCTCAATTATTAGAAATTAAAGCTTTTTTGCAGTCTATTGTTACCGAAAATGAACATAATGAAGAAGAATGTAAAGCAATAGAAGGGTTGAAAAGCGAATGCAATTTGTAAAAGAAAGAAGATAGATTCATGAAAATACTTAAAAATTTGACCGCACTTTAGAAGAAAAAATGCCATCTAAATTTTAGATATTTAGGCGGCATTTTATTTTTCTAATTATTACTTAGATAAATCAATTTGGTATACAGCAAATCCAACTTCATCTGTACCCACCTGTTTCATCGGGTATTGTGCTTTTTCTGCGATAAATTTCGCTGCTTGTTCGCTTGGCGATGTTTCAAAACGGACATCTAATTTATCGTTACCTGTGATAGGCACAAAACGCCAGTTTTTATCCGCATTTGGATTGACTGAACCCTCTTTCTCACTGGTTGCTTTAATATAATCAGCCAAAATTTGACGGCTTTCATCAGGCGAAGCGTAAACAATATGTTTATCACCAGTACCCGGGAATTTATTGCCATAAGCACGATAGTTATTAGTTGCAATCAAAAATTCTGCTTTTGGATCAACTGGTTTACCTTGATAAGTGAGATTCACTACACGATGAGATTCTGGGTTGATTAATTTGCATTCTCCATCGTAACGAGCAGGTTTGGTTAGATCGTATTCATAATTGACTCCATCAATTACATCAAAGTTGTAAGTGCGGAAACCTTCCCAATCAATTAATGATTGAGGTTTGTCACTTGTAGGGTCAATTTGTTTAAACATACCTGCACTACATTCTAACCATTCTTTTAATTGCTCGCCTGTTGCTTTAACAACTACTAATGTATTTGGATAGAGATATAAGTCCGCAGCATTACGGAAAGTTAATTTACCTTCATTTACTTCGGTATAGCCCGTTGGGTCATTTTTACGACCACCCGCTTTAAATGGAGCACCTGCACTTAAAATAGGCAAACCAGCCATTTCTGCCACACTTGGTGCCACTTTTTCAACGTATGCTTTTTGTGCTTGGTTTACAATTTGAATGGTTGGGTCATCTTGCACCAACGCCAAGAAGCTGTACATATTATCTGTTGCTTTACCAATAGGTTGAGAAACAAATTTACGTGTCGCTTCGTGAACTGGTTTTAAAAGTGCGGTAATTTCTGGGTCATTTTCTGCAAGCACTTTTTTATTTTTAGCATCATAGATTGGACGAAGTACCGCTTTTCCAGAGGTAACAATCCATTTGCCTTTGTGTTCTGTTAAGCCTAAATCCACCACGCTGATATTATTTGCCCAGTAACCAGCCATACTTTCTGGTACGCCTTTTACGGTACCATTTACGATGTCTGCATTTGGTGATTTCGCAAATTCTTTATTTGGGAATAAACGGTGTGAGTGACCAAAAATAACGGCGTCAATATGTGGTACATCAGCTAGATAGAATGCTGAGTTTTCAGCACCTTCTTGATAAGGTTCATCAGATGGGCCTGTGTGAGCTAATGCAACGATAATATCAGCCCCTTTTTTCTTCATTTCAGGTACATATTTTTGCGCTGTTTTTACAATATCATGGGTTTCCACTTTACCTTGAAGGTTCGCTTTATCCCAAACCATAATTTGCGGTGGCACAAAGCCGATGTAACCAATTTTTAATTTATGTGTTTTGCCATTATTATCCACCACAGATTTTTCTTGAATGACATAAGGTGTGAAATAAGGTTCTTCTGTCCCCGCTTTTACTACGTTCGCATTCACAATTGGGAATTTAGCTTGTTTGATGGCATCTGCAAGATAATTGAGACCATAGTTAAATTCGTGGTTACCTAATGTACCCACTTCATAATTCATCGCATTTAAACAATCGACCGCAGGGTTAGATTTACCCTCTTTATAGCCTTGTGCAGCTTGATAGTCTGCAATTGGATTACCTTGAATTAGGTCACCGTTATCTACTAATACACTATTTTTCACTTCAGCACGTGCTTGACGAATAAGGCTTGCTGCACGAGTAAAACCGAATTTATCGGTTGGTGCATCTTTATAATAGTCAAAATCGGTCAAGAAGCTATGAACATCTGTTGTTGCCACAATGCGTAAATCAACATCGCTCTTTCCTTTTGCCATCGCAAAACGGTTTGCACTTAACGCTAGGATGCTAGTTGCTCCAATTTGAATAAAATGACGTCTGTTCATCATAGAGTTTTCCTTATTAGGGTGAGTAAATATTCCCTTTATTCTAAGAAAAATAGCGGATTCTTAAAAGAAAGGAGTAAAAATATTTTTATTTAATTAAGCTAATAATCTTTGTACTAAAGAAGTATAAATATTAACTCCTGTAAGCAATTGATTTTCATCAAAATCAAATTCAGCTTCATGATGACCTGCTGTGCGATCTGCACCAAGAATGAAGTAAATAGCTTTGCCTCCATGTTCTTGTACACGTCTACCTAAAATAGTCGCATCTTCACTTGCATTGAAAGCATAATCTGAATTTACGTTATTTATTTGTGGTTGTTCAAGAGATATTTCTTCGATGAGTTTTATAAGTTCAACATCGTTATTCATATCCACGGCTTCACCTACAATTTCAGTTTCATATGCGACATCAAAACTTATGGAGATACCTTTAGCTATTTGCATGACTTGTTCAGTCATGTATTCATTAATTGCTTTATTTTCTCCCCGCACTTCTAATTGTAATTCAGCAGAGGATGGAATGACATTTCTTCCTTCACCCGCTTTTAGCACACCCACATTAATTCTTGTCATGCCTTCACCATGGCGTGCAATACCATGAAGTTGAGTGACTGTATGCGCTGCAGCTAATAAAGCATTACGACCTAAATGGGGGGCAGCACCTGCATGTGCAGGTTTACCTTTATAGCGAATATCAATTTTTGTTGTGGAAAGAAAATTTCTTGGATTAGCAATAATAGTGCCTGTATTCGCACAAAAACTAATGTGTGAAGAAGCAAAATAATCTGCATCATCAATTATGCCACTTTGTGCAATGGCTGCTGCACCACGAACACCTTCTTCTGCTGGTTGGAATACAATTTTTACTTTTCCAGTGAGTTTATCTTTATTCTGAGCGATCCATAATGCAACGCCTAAACCTATTGTAATATGTGAATCATGTCCACAAGCATGCATAAAACCATCGTTAATTGAGGCAAAACCTTCTTTATTTGGAATATGCTCTGGTGAGTGCGTTTCCGTTACATTCACACAGTCTATATCAAAACGTAACGCGATAGTTTTCCCTAGTTTACCCGAATCAAATAATGCTACACAACCAGTGTACCCTTCCATTTTTTCGAGCCATTTTTCATTGGCTCCATAGGCTTTTGCATTAGCTAAGCCTTTATCTACTACGGCTTGTTTTCGTCCACGAACAAATTCAGGGTTTATAATCTGTTTACCAAGAAAAATTTCAAAACAACCTAAGTCTTCCAAGTAATCCGCAATACGAGAAGTTGTCCAAAATTCACTCCAACCAATTTCTGGGAAACGATGAAATTCACGACGCCATTTAACAAGTTGATTTAAATCTAAATTCATTTTTTTCTCCTTTAAAAGTCTATAAAAACAGACCGCACTTAAATAAAGTGCGGTCAATTTTTTACTATTTTTACAACATAAATAATGCTAAGAATAAAACAGCAAGTATCATACCTGGTGCGGTACGTTTTACTATTTCTACAGGGCTTACCATCGCAAGACCTGCACAAACAATAGTTACGCCTGCAATTGGTGAAGCTGTACGACCAATTGCACCAGCAATCGCTGCTGCCATACCAAGATTTACGTGAGTGTAGCCGAGTTCTACAGCATGTGGCGTGACGGCAGTGTTAAAGGCAATCGCTGCTGCATCGCCAGAGCCTGTAATTAAGCCCATTAAGAATGGTCCAATTGTTGCACCCCAACGTACAAATTCGTTGGATTCTTTTAAGAAAGAAATTGCAGCATCAACCGCACCCGTAGATTTTAATCCTGCTACAAATACGCTGGCTGCAATGATGATACCAAGTACGTTTGCATAAGAATTTCCCATACCATTGAAAAATTCTTCAGTGATTTTTACTGGGGAAATACGAGTTACTATAATGCCGTAAATTGCGCCAATAAGCATCGCTTGAGGAACGCCCATTTTAGTCCATTCAAGACCCGGTACTTGTTGTAATGACGTTCCACCAATTACTAAAATAACTAATGGTATTAATGGTGCAAGGGCATAAAGTACATTGACGCCTTCAACAACTTTAATTTCACTTTCTTTTTGTTCTGCAAGATAAGCTTGGCGATGTTGTTCACCATAATCTTTAAAAACAAGCGCAAGAATTGTTAAAACAATAGCACCTATTGCACCTGCGATTATATTGTAAGGTGCGTGAGAAAGATTGACTTGTGTAATGGTTAAACCTGACATTTCACTAATCATTGCTGAGTGAGAAGAACCAGGGCTCATCATTGATCCAAACGTCCCTGCTAAAATAGCTGCACCAGCAGTAGCTGGTCGAACACCCGCACTTTTTAAAACAGGAATTAATGTTGCTCCAACCGCAGCAGCACAACCAGCAGCAGAAGGAATAGCAATATTGATGAAAAAGGTGATGACTGTTGCAATCGGAATTAAGAAGAATTTTAATCCGCTTAATGGTTTGGTAAGTAAATGCACTAGATGAGTATCACATTGAGTGTATTTCATTACATAAGCAAAACCCATACTGGAACAGATAGCCATAATTAATCCGCCAGATGTCATGCTTTTGGCAAAAGCATCTAATGCGCCCATTGGATTAAGCGTTAGAATGGACATTATTAAACCGACACCAATTAAAACTGTTCGGGTTTCGGCTTTTTTAATCAGAAAATAAATTGTGGCAATAATGCCAATCACTGCAACGATGGATTTGAATAATTCCATTATATGTTCCTTTTAAGTTAATAAGAAAAAGTTGTATTGATATCAAATGTGCCACATTCCATATTTTCACTGAAGCACAAAATAGGATTTTCACCCAACACAGTTGCCATTTCATTTTGTATATGAAGTGCAGAACCTTCAGGCAATGCATATACAAGTGCGGTTGGATTAACGAGTAAAAATTCTGCTAAACGTTCTTCTCGGCTTTCACCATTGTGGCCTTGCATTTTACCTGAAATAAAGTGCGGATTAATTTGATGAGGAAAAAGCTGTAATGCTTGAAATGAAGGAGGATAAGTAATCGGCATATCATTAGTTGTCATAATGGATACACCAGCTACATTTGCCCCAGCACTCCAACCAAAATAAGGCGTACCGTTATTCACTTTTTCACGAATGATATCAATCAAATTGTGTTCATAAAGTTGTTTTAACAAACAAAATGTATTCCCGCCGCCAATAGCGATGATATCTGCTTGTTCAATAATATCTCGATGCTGTTTACCATGATGAACGGAAACAATATTCATCCCTAAATCAGAAAGTGCATTTTGCACAGTTTTTTCATATTCATCAAAAGTGCGGCGTACCCCAGCATAAGGCACAAAAGCAATTGTTTTACCACGATAATCAGTCAGGAAATTTTGTAACCAAGGTAGGGTATGTTCAAGATAACCTGTGTTCTTGTATTTTGAGCTACTGAGCAGTAACATGTTTTTCATATTTATAATCCTTTTTAGGGATGAAAAGTTATTGCTATTATGCCTAAGCTAAAAACAAAATCCAGCATAAAAGCTGGATTTTTATGAATTGCGTAGCATTATTGATTTAGTTGAAAACGATGCTTTTCAGAAATTAAAAATGACAAAAGCCACCTTTTAGGTGGCTTTGTCTCAATATTGTAGGGGGGGGTGATAATGCTATCAGTGACCAACGTTCCCTATCGTCGGGGCGGAGTCTATGGTTAAATAATTCAAATGTCAAGTGATAAGTAGGATTATATGTTATCAGCAACGCAATTTCTTGTTTTAGAAAAAGCATTTAGTAAGGAAAGATTATCTACATACAAAAACTATGTGAAAAATAAAACTTCACAATAAAAAATGAGGATTTCCTGTTATATGAGTGTCAAACTCAATCTAAACAGGAAATCCTCGTATTTTATTTTTACAACAGGTTAGAATTCAAACTGAACTGACATTCTATAGTTTCGTTCAGGTGCATAGAAACGGTTTATACCTAATCCCGTATCTTGATTAATCATATTACTTGTACCAAATGGTCGAATTGATCTCGCTGAATCCCAAGTAATATATTTTCTATTAGTTAAATTATACACACCAGCTCTTAAAGTAAGATTTTTAATTGGTTTGATATATCCTAACAAATCAATGGTTGTATAAGATTCACTTCTCCATTTAATTGTGCTGTCTTTTTTCTTTTCTTCTTTATAGAACATATTATAAGTATCTTCTGCATTTTTAGCTGATGCATGAGAGATATAAAGATCTAGACCATATTTATCATCAGGGTGAACATAACTTACTCCATAAACAGCTGTTCTAGGCTGAATTGCATTCATTGGTATATTGCCATTTATTCTGCCTTTTTGATAGGTGTATTTATAGCTTAAACTGAAACCATTGAATAATTTAGTAATATTTCCTAAGGATATTTGTGAAGCAATTTCAAAACCAGTTACTTTAGCATTTGGTCTATTTACATTTTGATAAAAATGAAATGGTATTAGTTTTGAGTGCCCATGAACCTCACGACTCCCTTGATAGGATAAATCAATAAAGTTTTGATATCTGGTATCAAAAACAGAAGTTGTAATATATCCCATGTCATTATGCACAGTTAAAGATAACTCTTTGGTTTTTGCTGTTTCTGGTTGAAGATCTCTATTTGGTCGAATAGAAAAATCTGGATGTTTGAATGTAAAGTAGATTTCATCACTTGTTGGTGCTCGGAATCCCTTACTATATTTTGCCTGTAAACGTAACCAATTTAACGGATCAAGTGTTGTACCAAAAGAGTAGGAACTTGCAGAAAATTTTTTCGGTTGTGCAATTTCTTTAATATTTGCTGCAGCATTGGCTTCTTTTTTTGATAATTCATCAGGATCTGAATCTGCTTTACGTGCATCAAATGTTGGTGTGGTGATATAAAGATTTGTCACCATATCATCAGGGATTTTTGGTGTTTTTCCAGGAATATATTCTGGTTCATATTTCACTCGATCATAACGATAACCTAAATTAAAAGCTACATAGTTATTCACACGGAAATCATTAATAAAATATAACGCACCTTTTTTCGTTTTCACTGGAATGAGGAAAGAGAACACATTGACATTATTACATAATGTACTAGTCCGTTCTGGATTTAACGTTGGTTTCGCATTAGGAGCCATTGGTGGCGAAAAGGTCGCACAATTATGTGGATATTGAGCCCACCATTTTACATTTAGAGGAGTATCTCCAGCTAGATTGGTCATTGATTTTTCCATTTCAGACCATAAACCACCATAAGACAAATCGTGCTGTGTTTTACCTAATTCTAGATGTTTTGTTAAGTCAAGGTTAATTTGTTTGGTTTCACTTGTTAAGTCACGTTGCGACCAAAGGTTTGCCTGATAACCCTTTTTATTTGGCATAAATAGGTATGGACCAGATAGCTGATCATTGGATTCAGCCTTTGTTTTGGCATATTTTTTGCCATCTTTTTCAATTACCTCAAAAGGAATATCTACAGTAGCTCCATCTTTGTTAAAGCCTTTTATTTTTCTTTCATTACAATTTAAGGCATCACAACTAAAAAGATAACTGACGTTAGTCGGCAATCTTTGTTGATCAGAGATAACGTTTTTATCTGCTTCAGATAAAAGATCGTATTTTTTACCATTGATTTCAAAGGTGTTTTCTTTTTTGGAAATTGTGATTTCATAAGTACAAACATTGCTAGTATCTTTATCATCTTCTAAGCAAAATGGGTAAATTTTTACATTTGGATATTTTTTTCTGAGAACATCCCAATCAACTTTTTCGTGTCGCCATTTTCCTTTTTTAGTTAAAGGAAGTTCTTCTTGAATTGTTTTTTTACTGTCAAGGTTTTTATAAACAGCAGGTTTACCATCTTTTCCAACAAGTTGATTATCCTGATTATATTTCATTCCAAGCGGATTTCCCGCCAAGGCACATTTGTCATTCCCATCGCAATAATCGTCTGTTCTTGCGCTTGTAGTAATTTTTTGGTGGGAATAGGTGATTTTTAAGGTATCCCAAAATGGTGTTTCAGTAAAATTCTCATAAACAAAAGCGATATTTTTACGTTCTACTTTATCGTTAGTATGACGTAATTCTTCTTCATCATATGTCATATACTCCGTGTTTGGTTTTAGAGTATAAGAAAAATCATGACCTTTAGAAGTTTGTTTATATAAATCTGCAACAACTGAGAAACGGTGATTTTCTGTTGGTTGGAAACCAATTTTTAAAAGTGCACTATCTTGGGTTCTTCTATAAGGATCTGCTTTTTCTCTCGTTTTTCCTTGAATTTTATCGTTATAATTTTTATAACCATAGTTTTCTAATTCATGACCTTTACGTGATGTAATTATCGCAATTGCATCAAAATACTTATAACGCCCAGCAAGAGTGAGCGTTTGAAGATTTTGGTTATCTGCTGTGTTATAGCCTCTTTTATAGGAAGCGTAGTAATTTTTGTTAAGTAAATAATCTCTAGCATCTTTTGTATCAAAACTTACTGAACCACCTAATGCCCCACTACCAGATTTTAAAGAATCAGCTCCTTTTCGAATTGTAACTTGTTTTAGCGTTTCTATTTCTGCGCTATTACGCGTATTATTAAAATTTCCATATCCTTCAAATAATTCTTTAAACCCTTGTGAAGAGATAGTTTCCGCTTGATGCAGTCCATCTATTTGAACGGCTACACGGTTTTCTTCCACTCCTCGAACTGCAAAGCCACTATTTCCAAAGCGTCCTGCTTCTACGACAGTAATTCCTGTTTCATAACGCACGAGATCTTTAACATCTTGTGCTTGTTCTTTTTCTAATTTTTTAGCTGTTTTTACAGTTTCGGCAATTTTTGGCGGAGCTTTTGTATCACTATTTTCGGTTGAGCCAGATACATTTATTTGCTCTAGTTGTTCAGAAGCATTACTATTTTGGTT
>NZ_KV833395.1:0-227 GCF_001837655.1 Haemophilus sp. HMSC071C11
AACGCCTGATGTAATCCTCTTATTCTCATATAATTCGTGATATTGTAAATGAGCATTAAAAGCTCGTAGTTTTTTCAAATAGCAATGACCAAGATCAATTTGTGGCAGTAATTTTTCTAAATGCTGGATTTTCTTTAATGTTGAATCCCCTAAATTCAGAAAAGATGCTAAGATAATATCAGCATATTCATATTTATATTCATTATTTTTAATTAATTGCATAAACG
>NZ_KV833396.1:0-264 GCF_001837655.1 Haemophilus sp. HMSC071C11
CATCCCACCAATCTGAATTGAAATTTTTTACTCTGTGGCGTCAAATCCAGCATCTTCAATGACCTCAATCAGCTGTGCAACATTGACTCGATTTTCATCAAAAGTAATATTTGATTTACCCTCTAATTGCACATCAGCAGATTGTACACCATCTAATTCAGTTAAAACTTGAGTAAGACTTTTTACGCAACAGCCGCAATGTATGCCTTTTATGTTTAATGTGATAGTTTTCATTTTTACTCCTTGTTAGTTGTTTTATTGATG
>NZ_KV833397.1:0-36813 GCF_001837655.1 Haemophilus sp. HMSC071C11
AACCAACCAACCAACCAACCAAAATAGTAATGTTTCTGAACAACTAGAACAAATTAATGTTTCAGGAAGTACAGAAACAATTAATGTGAAAGAGAAAAAGGTAGGTGAAACCCAAATTTCAGCCAAAAAATTAGCGAAACAGCAGGCGTCTGATTCTCGTGATCTCGTTCGCTATGAAACAGGTATTACGGTAGTTGAAACTGGTAGAACAGGTGCAAGTGGTTATGCAGTTCGAGGGGTTGATGAAAACCGCGTAGGTATTATGGTTGATGGGCTTCGTCAAGCTGAAACCTTAAGCTCTCAAGGATTTAAGGAGTTATTTGAAGGCTATGGCAATTTTAATAATACTCGCAATAGCATTGAAATTGAAAATGTTAAAACAGCAACTATTACCAAAGGTGCTGACTCCTTAAAATCCGGTAGTGGCGCATTGGGTGGCTCTGTTATCTTTGAAACAAAAGATGCTCGAGATTATCTGATAGATAAAGATTATTATCTTTCCTATAAACGTGGCTATCAAACAATGAATAATCAAAACCTTAAGACACTTACATTAGCAGGACGTTCTAAAAAATTTGATATTTTAGTCGTTGATACAAAACGTGATGGGCACGAAATAGAAAACTACGATTATAAAATTTATCCCAATAAACAGGCTGATTTAAGTGCGGTTGGTCCTACCCGTGAAAAAGCCGATCCTTATCAAATTACCCGCCAAAGCACATTAATAAAATTGGGCTTTCAGCCTAATGAAAACCATCGCTTGAGTGTGGCATTAGATGATTCTACTTTAGAAACAAAGGGTATGGATTTGTCTTATATTTTCACTCAATGCAAAAATAGTAAATGTGGGGAAAAATATGGCGAACGTGTTATTCACGATCAATCCAAACGAAAAAATATTCAATTTAGTTATGAAAATTTCAGTCAAACGCCTTTTTGGGATCATATTAAACTAAGTTATTCTTCACAAAAAATCACCAATAAAGCACGTTCTGATGAATATTGTCATCAATCCACTTGTAATGGTGTACGTAATCCACAAGGGCTACATTTAGTAGAAGAGGAGGGCGTTTATAAGATTAAAGATAAAGATAATCAAGAATTTACAGGAAGCTATTATTATGGCTTAACACTAAAAAACAAACATAATCAAGATGTTAGTAAGGATGTAGATACAGAAGGAGGGTCACTTGATTCGGTCTTAATTGATTGCGAAAAATTAAATTGTAAAAATAAATTTCAGGTTTTTGTTGGAAAAGATGAAAAGGGGGAGGATAAATATCAGTATGAAAACCGAAATATTACCACTGAAACCTTAAATGGTAAAACATATGGGAAAATTCCACTGAAAAAGGGAGACAAACCACTATTTGGTGATTTTTATCTAGAAGAATCCGCACGTTTTTTATTCCCAAAAA
Source organism: Haemophilus sp. HMSC071C11 (assembly GCF_001837655.1). NCBI lineage: Bacteria > Pseudomonadati > Pseudomonadota > Gammaproteobacteria > Pasteurellales > Pasteurellaceae > Haemophilus > Haemophilus sp. HMSC071C11. Next base: position 1,422 of record NZ_KV833397.1, read on the forward strand.
GCTTTGGCTATAGTACAGACTTCGTCAATGATCGTGATTTAAACACTAACACCCAACAAATTAAGCTTGATTTAGATAAAGAATTTAGCCTTTGGCATACCCAACACAGTTTAAAATATGGTGGTTTTTATGAAAAAACACTAAAAAGTATGGTGAATCACCAATACAACACTGCAGCCAATGTGCAATGGTGGGCTGACTACTTTTTCTGCGCTAGAGGAGAGAATGGAAATCTTGGCGGGAAGAAAATACCACAACCTAATATCAGCGTAGCTGGTTGTGCCAATGGTACACCAATTCATTCCGATAAAGGCAAAGAGACCTATTTAATCCCTGTTACCACTAAAAATAATGTGTTGTATTTTGGAGATAATGTGCAACTTACCTCTTGGCTAGGGCTAGATTTAAATTATCGCTATGACCACGTAAAATATTTACCTAGTTATGACGAAAAAATCCCCGTTCCTAATGGATTAATTGCTGGGCTATTTAAGAAATTTCGCCAAAACGACTATGTTTATGGTAATAAAAATTCGACGCCTAAAGGATATGAAAATTGCACTTACACCACACCTTGTTATCAACAAAATTTTAAAGACAATCTTGCCCTGTTATTACGCAAAACTGACTATAAACATCATTCTTACAATTTAGGGTTAAATCTTGATCCTACAGATTGGCTTCGTGTACAGCTTAAATACGCCAATGGTTTTCGTGCGCCAACCTCTGATGAAATTTATATGACATTTAAACATCCACAATTTTCCATTCAGCCTAACACGGATTTAAAAGCTGAAACCTCTAAAACAAAAGAAGTCGCGTTCACTTTTTATAAAAACAGCAGTTATATTACGTTAAATGCATTCCAAAACGATTACCGTAATTTTATTGACTTAGTAGAAGTAGGACCACGTCCTATTGAAGAAGGCTCTACTATCGCTTATCCGTTCCATCAGAACCAAAATCGAGATCGAGCAAGAGTCAGAGGTATCGAAATTGCTTCACGTCTTGAAATGGGCGATTTGTTTGAAAAACTACAAGGATTCCATTTAGGCTATAAATTTACCTATCAAAAAGGCAGAATTAAAGACAATGGATTAAATCCAAAATATAAAGAATTTTTGGAATTGAATAAAGCTCAACATCCAGAATACGAAGCCATTGCTCGTAAACCTCAACCAATGAATGCCTTACAACCAACCACATCGGTATATAATATTGGCTATGATGCACCAAGCCAAAAATGGGGCATGGATGTGTATATCACTAATGTTGCAGCCAAAAAAGCAAAAGACAGCTTTAATTCTCAATGGACAAGTATGGTTCAACGAAAAGAAAAGCAATATACCGACGAAGCAAAAGATGTACCAGCATCAAAAGCAAACGGCAAAGAAGTAAAAGATTCTCGCGGATTATGGCGTAATAATCGCTATACAGTGATCGATACGATTGCTTATTGGAAACCAATTAAAAATCTTACATTTACCGCTGGTGTGTATAATTTAACCAATAAAAAATATCTCACTTGGGACTCTGCTCGCTCTGTTCGACATCTTGGCACAATTAACCGAGTAAAAACAGCAACAGGTGAAGGCTTAAACCGCTTCTACGCACCTGGCAGAAATTACAGAATGTCTGTTCAGTTTGAGTTTTAATGCTATGTAAAAATAATCCGCACATTTTACGTGCGGATTATTGTTTAAGATTACTTCTATTTTAAAGCGGTTTGTGAGTGTGTATTTAAACGAGAAAATTTCAATTCATCAAATTCATCGCGTATAACGTATTGGTAAATCAGTACCAAATCGCCTTGAATATGGCAATCTCGATAACCTTTCCACTCTCCTACTAATGCGTGATCTTGGTAGTTTTCGGGTAAAGGTAAACGATTTAATAAACAGTATATTGCAGTAATGTATTTTGAGCCAATTAACACATTGGGGGAGCGTTTAGCTAAATCAGTTAAATCTCTTACAAATTGTTTTGAATAGCTTACTTTTAATGGCTTCTCTTCTGACATTATTGACCACCATTAAGAATGCGTTTTGTAAATTCTTCGGCAGAATAATTTTCACTAGCTTCAATAAAGAAGCTCTCTGCGTTACCACTATCTAATTCATCAATAGCTGCTAGGGTTTCTTTATTTGGGCGAAGATAATTCAAATCAATAGGGATAGAACGAGTCTTGGCAATTTGAGCCAAAAACATATTGAATACTTGTGATGGGGTAAGTCCATATTGTTCAATAACTTGATAAGCTTCTGATTTTGTTTGCTCAACTGTTCTAAAGCTGATAGAGGAATTCGTAAGTGCCATAATTTTTCTCCTTAGTATTACATTGAAAGACTATTATAATAAAAGTGAAGTGCAAAATCTATAGTCTCTCATTTTTAATGTAATTAGGGATTTTGATTGCTATTCAAAAGTTAAAGAATTTAAATATCATTACCCTGTCTAAATTCTGGTTTAAATAATTCTTCTAGTTGCCCAAAATGGAGCATTAAATCTTGCTCTCCTGCTGCGTAAGGGGCAATTTCATAAACATCATAAATAAAATGTACACCTTTTGAATCTAAGTAAATATTGTTCGATAAATTAAAACTATCGGCTTCAATAATAGGTTCATATTCCTTATTGCTATTATTATATTGTTCCCATAAAAGCGTTTTTACTTTCGGTAAATCTTTTTCATTAAATAAATCATTTAATGTCAAAATATGGCGTGTAGTTAGATCAATCGTGAAATAGCGATTACCTTCAATACCGTGCGCACCACCTTCATAGTCATAAAAACTAATCGCAAAGGTTGCAAGTTTTTCTTTTTGCCCGATAAAATTTGTCCATATAGAATGAGAAATTCCAAAAGATGGTGTTTCTTTCGCCTCTTTTTTGTCTTCCTCAAAAGCGGTTTGATAACGTGCTACAAATTGTTCACGAGAAATATTTTTCGTTTCTTCATTTTCAGTCAATTTTTTCCACAATAGATCATTAAGCCAATCAATATTGGTTTTTATTGTTGAAATTGAATACTCAATTTTGGTTTCTTCAGGCTGGTAATCTTCTTTCGATTTAGGATGTTTAATAATTTCAGATTGATTAAATATTTCATCATTTTCCACAAAAATTGCTGGGACTGTTTTTTCTATTTGCTGTTTTAATTTGGCATTTTCAGCATTGAGTTGTGCTACTGTTTGATTTAGTTGTTTTATTTTTGCTTCAGTATCTTTATCTTGGCAGCCTGTGAGTAAGATGACAGAACTAATTAATGCAGCAACGAGCGTTTTTTTCATACTTTTTTCCTTTTTAAATCATAAATCAAAAACATTCTTATCGCGTAGAATATGGTCATTGCCTTTGCGACGTAAAAATCCCATTCGGTCGAAATATTCCATCAGTTGAACGGTAAGTTTGCGCCCGAAATTTAATTTATCACGTACTTCATTTACGGAAACTTTTCCTTGTTCTTGTGCGATTTGTTTAATAAGTCTTGCATAAGCATAGATAGTTTCAGTTAAGAAAAATCTATCTTTCACGATTGGTGTGAGGTAACCCAATTTCCCTGCTTTATACATAAAATTACGCATAATTGATTCATCAATAGCGAGTGCATTTGCCATATCACGTACCCAAATGGCTTGACCTTGGGCTTTTTCAAATTCATAGAGTACACTTGACCAATATTTTTGTTCTTCTTGGCTAAATTGGATTTTATGTTCGGGTAAGTGAAGCCAACCTCGAGTTTGCTGTAATCTTCCCTCTTCTAACATTTCATCAATAAAATGATTGATCAAGTTTTCAGGCTGGTTTAAGGCGGTCATTCGATATAATCTGGCTTTGCTTACACCAAGTTGATCATTATGTTGCTCGTGATAAGTATTAAGTGCGGTTAAAATTTGCTGCGTTTTTTCTTGTATGTAATTAGTATTAAAACACCAATCTTGATAACGTACGGCGTCCCGCTCGACGAGTGCTTTATCTAATTGCAAGGAAGTCAGTTGTTCCGTCCACATTAATTGGTGTGCTGTTGTCGCATTATGTAGAAGGGTAAGTGCAATACGTTGCGAAGCATTCTCTGCCAATGCTAAATTCGCTAAGAAATTTAACCGCACTTCAGTTCGTTTATTACGTTTTGGCGAGTTTATTTCCAATACTCGTGCACCGGCAACTAAGGTTTTTGTATCGCCACTGCGTAAAATAAGTTTGTCTCCGAAAGCCAAGAATAATGGTGAATCCAATATGATTTCAGCTAAAGTGCGGTCATTTTTTGCGGCATTTTTTCCCTGTAATAAGGTGAGTTTACCCGTAGTGCGACTTGCGCCGTGATAAATATGCACAGGTTGGCTTTCATTTAATGGTACTTCAGCCAAAATTTGTACACTGATGCGATCTGTTGGTGGAAGTGGCTCATTCTGCAATAACCAATCGCCTCGTTTCATTGATGTGCGGTCTAAATCAGCATTTAAATTTAACGCTAAACGTTGCCCTGCAATACCTTGTTCGCTTGATGTATTTTGTGCGTGAATCGCTTTTACACGAACTTTCTGTCCAGTGGAAAGGTAAATTTCATCGTTTACTTTCACTGTTCCTGAAAAGGCTGTGCCTGTCACGACGGTACCCGCCCCTTTTACGTTGAATACTCGGTCTATTGCGTATCGAAAAGGTTTCTGGGTATCAGCTAATTCAGGTAGATTAGCTAAGTAATGACGTAATTCATTAATTCCTTGTCCCGTTTCTGCTGAGGTAACGAAGTAATTAGCACCACGTAAAAAACTATAATTTTGTTTAATTTCTTGGATTAACGATTCTATTTGCTCTGAATTTGTACGATCTGCTTTTGTGATGACAACAATAATTTCGTGGAATTGAAGTTGGCGTAAGATTGCTAAATGTTCTTTTGTTTGCGCTGCAACGCCTTCATCGGCAGCGACAATTAACATTGCATAATGCACACCACCTAAGCCTGCCTGCATATTTGACAAGAATTTTTCGTGTCCCGGCACATCAATAAAGCCAAGCACTTTGTTTTCTAACGGCAGATAGGCATACCCTAAATCAATGGTCATGCCGCGTTTTTTTTCTTCTGGTAAATGGGCGGTGCTTTTGCCAGTTAATGCTTTTAATAATGCTGTTTTGCCGTGATCAACGTGACCTGAAGTAACAATAATCATAGTTCATCCAATGTATTTAATAATGTTTCAATATCCGCAAGGCTACGTAAATCTAGCCAAATTTTTCCGTTTTCCATTCGCCCAATAATAGGTTGAGAAAGTTGTTTGAAACGAGCTAAAAGTGCGGAAAGTTTTACGTTTGTTTTTTTTGCAATAGTAACAGCCACGGAAGGGATTCTTTCCATTGGTTGTGAGCCACTACCGATTTGTGCTTGGCTAACTTCAATTTGAATCTCAAATTGTGAATTTAAGCGAGATTCTAACCGCTCTTTGAGACGCGTAGCATTTATTTTGAGTTGTTCTAATGGCTGAGTGAGTAATCGCAAAGTCGGTAATTTTTCAGTTAATTTTTCAGGATTTAAATATAAACGTAATGTGGCTTCTAAGCCTGATAAAATAACTTTATCGCAACGTAATGCACGCTTGAGAGGATGGGCTTGTAATTGTTCGATCCATTCTTTTTTACCCACAATAATGCCTGCTTGCACGCCACCAAGTAATTTATCGCCAGAGAAAGAGACCAAATCCACACCTTGTGCGACTTTTTCTTGCACGGTCGGTTCTTTTGGCAAGCCATATTGGCTTAAATCAACTAATGCACCGCTGCCTAAATCAGTTACTACGGGTACATTCATTTCTCGCCCTAGTTCGGTGAGTTCTTCTTCTGAAACTGAAGAGGTAAAACCACAAATTTGATAATTGCTGCTATGCACTTTCATTAAAAAAGCCGTATTTTCAGTGATAGCATTACGATAATCTTTCGGGTGAGTACGATTAGTGGTGCCCACTTCTACTAAATGACATCCAGCTTGTTCCATAATATCTGGAATACGAAATGCACCGCCGATTTCAATTAATTCGCCACGAGAAATAATTACTTCTTTACCTTGAGCAAAGGTCGCTAACATTAATAATACTGCGGCGGCGTTGTTATTCACAATACAGGCAGCTTCAGCACCTGTGAGTTTGCATAATAATTCACTGATGTAATTATCGCGATGACTACGCTTACCTTCATCTAAATCATATTCAAGCGAAACATTTTTTTGCATCGCAGAAAGGGCTGCCTGTTGTGCTGCTTCAGACCAAAGCGCTCGCCCAAGATTTGTGTGTAACACCGTGCCAGTCAGATTATGCACCGCTTTGATTTGTACTTGGTTTTGTTTTTGTAGGCGAGAATGAATTTCTACCAAAGTGCGGTCAAAATTAGAAAAATATTCAGGAAGTTGATTGTTTTTTTTTATAAATTGACGAGCTTGGGTTAATAATTCTCGACATGTTGCCACGACTGCAGTGTGACCAAATTCGGTAATGAGTTGTGAGCCTTGAGATGTTTTGAGAATTTTATCAACGGAAGGTAGTTGTTGAAAAAGTGCGGTCATTTTTGAATCCGTTTAAAATAACGTTGAACTGCCGATTAATTTACGCTAAAGTAACTGCAATTTCAACCACGGAGGGGCGTCATCTCCGGTGAGGTGGCAGGATTTCAAATCCTGTTGAGGACGCCAGCGTTCTTGGGTGGGTTCAACTCCCATTCCCCTCCGCCAATCCATATAAACCTTTGAATTTATCGCTAGGATATAATATTTACCCCACCATTTTCTTTAACTGATACAAATACGCCAAGGCTTGTTTAGGGCTTAAATCATCGGGATCCAGCTTTTCAATAGCCTCTCTTAGTGCATCCGTTTCTTGTTCAAACAATAATTCGCCCTGATTGTGATTGGCTTCACGCAACGCTTGAATTTGCTGTTCGGCTGAATAGCTTGAGTTTTTTTCTAATTGTGTCAATTTCTGTTTTGCTAGTTTAATGACGGATTGTGGCACGCCTGCCAAAGCCGCAACTGCCAAACCATAACTTTTACTTGCTGCGCCATCTTGTACGGCGTGCATAAAGGCGATGGTGTTGTTATGCTCAAGGGCATCTAAATGAATATTGGCAATGCCTTCTAGCTGTTCCGGCAATGCGGTTAATTCAAAATAATGGGTGGCAAATAATGTAAGCGAGCGGATTTTTTTGGCTAACCATTCCGCACAAGCCCAAGCTAAGGATAAGCCATCATAAGTGGATGTGCCACGACCGATTTCATCAATAAGCACGAGACTTTGCTCAGTGGCTTGGTGAAGAATATTTGCCATTTCCGTCATTTCCACCATAAAGGTTGAACGCCCCGAGGCTAAATCATCAGACGCACCAATTCGAGTAAAAATACGATCAATCGGCCCAATTCGCGCACTGTCTGCTGGCACAAAGCTACCGATATACGCAAGCAATGTAATTAATGCGGTTTGACGCATATAAGTACTTTTACCACCCATATTTGGCCCAGTGATAATTAACAAATGACGGTTGTGATTTAACTCCACTGGATTGGCAATGAAAGGATCTTTCAATACTTGTTCCACAACAGGATGGCGACCATTTTCAATTTTCACACTCACTTCATCACAGAATGTTGGCATAACGTAATTGAGGGTATCTGCGCACTCAGCAAGATTGACTAACACATCCAATTCAGAGAGTGCAAGGCTAGCCAGTTGTAATGAACCTAAGTGCGGTAATAATAAATCAAACAATTCATCGTAAAGCTGCTTTTCTAATGCTAACGCTGCACCTTTCGATTTCAGCACTTTGTCTTCATATTCTTTGAGTTCAGGAATAATGTAACGCTCAGCATTTTTCAGAGTTTGACGGCGAACATAATGAATTGGGGCTTTATGCGCTTGGCCTTGGCTAATTTGAATGTAATAACCATGCACTGCATTAAAACCGATTTTTAGCGTATCAATACCTGTACTTTCACGTTCACGTTTTTCGAGATTTTCCAAATATTGCGTTGCACCATCAGACAGCATACGCCATTCGTCCAACTCCGCATGGTAACCTTCAGCAATTACACCACCATCCCGAATTAAAAGCGGAGGCGTTTCAATCAATGCACGTTGCAATAAATCCCATTGCTCACTGAAATCGGCAATTTGGCTGAAAAGTGCGGTTAAAAATGGCGATGTTTTTTGTTGCACAATCGTGCGTAATGCAGGAATTTGTTCTAAGGCTGTGCGTAAGCGAGTGAGATCGCGAGGACGCGCTGAACGCAGAGCCACACGCGCTAAAATACGTTCCATATCGCCGACTAATTGCAAATAAGGTTGGAGTTCATCGACTAAATCAAAATTCAGAATTTCCGCAATCGCTTGTTGGCGTTGTTTTAATTTTTCCACATCACGAATAGGCTGATGAATCCAACGTTTCAGCAAACGACTGCCCATTGGCGTAACGCATTTATCCAAGACAGAGGCTAACGTATTTTCTGTGCCACCCGAAAGATTTTGTGTTAATTCAAGATTTCTGCGCGTGGCGGCATCTAACTGAATGCAGTCTTGGTTTTGAATTAAGCTAATGCTTTGAATATGAGGTAATGCGGTACGTTGGGTTTCTTTTGCATATTGCAATAAACAACCTGCCGCACTTAAGCCGAGAGGGGATTTTTCTACACCAAAGGCGCGTAAATCTTTTGTGCCAAATTGACGATTTAATAACGTAATGGCAGTGCTAAGTTCAAATTCCCAAATCGGGCGACGGCGTAATCCTTTACAATGTTCTATGGCTGCCATTTCATTAAATTCTTCACAATACAGCAATTCTACAGGCACAATACGTTGCAATTCCGCACGCAATGTTTCTTTATCTGCAGGTTCACAAAGCTGAAAACGCCCAGAAGTCATATCTAAAGTGGCTAATCCAAATTTTTCTTTTTCTTGATATACCGCAGCAATCAGATTGTCTTGGCGTTCAGGCAACAGTGCTTCATCACTGACCGTACCGGGCGTAACAATTCGCACAATTTGACGTTCTACAGGTCCTTTGCTTGTAGATGGATCACCAATCTGTTCACAAATCGCCACAGATTCGCCTAACTGCACTAATTTTGCTAAATAACCTTCCACCGCGTGATAAGGCATTCCTGCCATTGGAATGGGCTGTCCTGCAGATTGCCCTCGTTTCGTCAAAGAAATATCCAACAATGCCGCCGCTTTTTTCGCATCGTCATAAAACAACTCGTAAAAATCCCCCATGCGATAAAACAACAAAATATCTGGATTCTCTGCTTTGAGTTTTAGATATTGTTGCATCATTGGCGTGTGCTGTTGGAAATTTTCTTCGGAAATCATCTAATTACCTGCTTTGAAACTGAATAAAGATAGGTTTTATGGCGGCTATTTTAGGTGCCGAAAGGGGAAAAAGCCAGATAAAAAAGTGCGGTAAAAATTTGTTGAGATTTTTTACCGCACTTAAAATTGATATTTTCCCCTTAGAACTTAAAGAAAGGTAAGCAGCCAAACATTGCAAGAAAATGGAAAATAGCTACAAAAACACCAAATAATGCAATAAAGATTATTAAACCATTTCCACCACACACTCGGAATGTTGCAGCTGTATTTATTTTGCGGGATTTATAGGCAAGAAGAGCAGGAATTATACTTGTCCAAATCGTAGCTACCGCACCAGCATACCCAATAGCTTTTAAGAAACCCAATGGAAATAAAATTGACATAATTAGTGGAGGTAGGAAAGTCACAGCCCATGACTTTGTTCGTCCAATTTTACAATTATCAAATTTAAAGAAATCAGCCAAATAATCAAATACGCCTAATCCTACGCCAATAAAAGATGATAAAATTGCGGCGATAGAAAAGGCATTAATCATTTGTTTAACCGTGTTAGATTCGATTACTCCACCTAATGTGTTAAGTAAAATATCTAAATTACCATCACTGGCAATTACTGGAGCAAATTGATCTCGCGGTAAGTTGCCAAAAATAGAGAAAATCCAAAGTAAATAAAGCGTAAGAGCAATTGCTGTTCCACCTAAGATAGCGTATTTTGCTTTTTTTTCTTCCCCATAGTAAGCTCGCATCGTACAAACAGAATGATGATAGCCAAAAGATGTTAATGCAACGGGAAACATTCCTACCGCATATTTTGCATAATTTGTCTCCTTTCCACCAATATCTAATAAAGTGTCTAAACTAATATTAGTTGCTAATCCATAAGTACTAAAAATAAAAGTAAAACCCATGCATACAATCAATAAAACAGATATTCTGTCTACAATGCGAGTGGAGTGCCAAACAAAGAAGGAAAAAACTAATACAAATACAGTGGAACAAATTGCCAATGTAGATGAACCAAAATCAATCCACGGTTTAATAAGGTTTTCTAGTATACCGCCAGATGCAGTGGTATAAGCATAAAGTAAAATACCCCCGACAAAATATACCGCAAGATTATTAATAGAATTGACAGTTGAACCGAGCATATCTTTAGTTACAGTACTAAATGAAGCTCTTAAATCATAAGTAGAGTAGGCCTCAAGTAATAACCAGCCTGACAATGTCATGACTATCATTGTTAAGCAAATTACTAATACTGACCATATTGTCCAAGCACCCGCGCCAGATGTCGGCAAACCAAGCATTCCTGCCCCAACACAAACACTAGCAATAATACACGCACCACCAAAGATGGAAGGTTGTTTTTTCATAGAACATCCTTATCAATAACAAATTATTGAGTTAGCTGTTGATAAAAAAATGCAGTTCAAAATGAACTGCATTTTTCGTGATATTATTCAACTTCTTTTAAACGTGCCGTAAAGTGGCGGAGAACTTTTGGTTCATAAGTAAAGGTTAAACCCTTAATATTCTCTGCATTTTCTTTCACTTTTTGGAATGCCTCAATAATGAAATCCATATGCGTTTGCGTATAAGTTGCACGTGGTATAGTTAAGCGTAAAAGCTCCGCTGGACATGGTAGTTGTTTACCCGTCTTCGGATCTCGTCCTAATAAAAATGAGCCAATTTCTACCGCTCTTATACCTGCAACTTTATAAAGTTCGCAAGAAAGTGCTTGTGCTGGGAATTGGTCGGCTGGAATATGTGGTAATAATTTACCTGCATCTACGAACGCTGCGTGGCCACCTGGTTGTTGGCAAGGCACACCAATTTTTTCTAAGCCTGCAACCAAATATTCAATTTGTGCGATACGATAAGCCAGCCATTCTTGGCGCATACCATCATGCAAGCCAACAGCCAAGCGTTCCATTGCCCCCCCTTCTAAACCCCCATAAGTAGGGAACCCTTCTTGCACAACACAAAGCGTTCTACATTCGTGATAGACTTCCTCCATTGATTTATCTTTAAACGCTAAAATACCTCCCATTGGCACCATAGCATCTTTTTTGGCGGACATCGCTAAACCATCAGCATAGCGATAGCTTTCGTAAGTAATTTGTTCAATAGTCCAGTCTTTATAAGCTTCTTCACGTTGTTGAACAAAATAGGCGTTTTCTGCAAAACGAGCTGAATCCATGATGACTGGAATGTCGTATTTACGCGCAATTTCATACATGCCTTTTAAGTTTGCAATAGAAACCGGCTGACCACCCGCAGAGTTACAAGTAATGGTACATACAATGTAAGGTACATTATGTGCTCCCGCCTCTTGAATGCCTTTTTCTAATTTTTCTAAATCGAAATTACCCTTAAATGGATGTTTTGCTGTTGTATCAAATGCCTCTTTGATATAAACATTGCGAACCGTTGCCCCATTAATTTGGCTATGTCCTTGTGTGGTATCAAAGAAATAGTTAGAGAAAACCACCATTTTGCTGCGATCTAAACCTTTCTCACGTTCACGTTTAGCAATCAATACTGGAATATAAATTTGTTCAGCACCGCGGCCTTGATGAGTAGGAATTGTATATTCATAACCAAAAATATCTTTCACTGCTTTAGCTAACGCATAATAACTGCGACTGCCACTATAGGCTTCATCGCCACGTAACATTGCAGCTTGCATATCTTGTGTAACAGCGCCAGTACCGCTATCTGTGAGTAAGTCAATGAAAATATCTTCACTATCTAATAAAAATGGATTCATGCCTGATTTTAACATCGCTTGTTCACGATACTCACGAGTAGTTCTTTTTACTGGTTCAATAACACGAATGCGGAAAGGTTCAGGTAAATGTTTAAAATTTTCCATAGCAAAATCCCCAAAAATTAATTTGCTTAGTTTAAATAAAAAATTATTTTCTAAAATGAAAACACGTTGATGGTTAATAAGAAAGGATTAATAAATTATGGGAAAATAAAAAGATAATCTTGGATCAACAAGAACCCAAGTTTGGTTAGGAGAGAGCAAGTTGAGCATATTAAACTCCTTTTAAGAGAAGAGATACTTAATAAAACTTAACACTGACTTCTAACTACGAAGCATTATCAGAATAATATAAAATTTAACATTGTCATCTATTATTTTTTGATTTTGTGATACTCCTCACAGAATATTTTTAATAAAAAAGTGCGGTAAAAATTTGTTGAGATTTTTTACCGCACTTTCTAAAGAGATCTTAACGTTTTGGTAGATAACGCACTGGATCTACTGATTTGCCTTTGTAGCGAATTTCAAAGTGGAGTTTCACGGTATTTGTACCAGAGCTACCCATTTTTGCGATGTCTTGACCAGCTTTGACTTCTTGTTGATCAGCGACAAGAATTTTGTCGTTATGCGCATAAGCACTTAAGAAATCATCATTATGTTTGATGATGATTAAATTACCGTAACCACGTAAAGCATTGCCAGCATACACTATTCGCCCTGCTGCAGCCGCTTTTACAGCTTGTCCTCGTGAACCGCTAATATCAATCCCTTTGTTACCGCCATCTGTGCTTGAGAAACCTTGAATAATATTACCTGAAGTCGGCCATTGCCACGCAACATTTGAGGCGATTGGTGCAACGACATTTGCATTAATCGGTGTGCTATTCGCATTATTTACAGATGATGTAACCTGTGTTGATGAAGTTGCCACAGATACACTAGACGATATGCCAGCCTCTGATTTAATGGGGCCAATAATAGTACCGTCAGATCCTATTTGAGTACCGTTTGCACCCGGAGTATAAGTGACGGCTGGTTTAGCTGGCATTGCTGTTGATGCCGTGACTGCAGGTTGTTTTACAGAAACCGTTGTAGTAACCGTTTTTGTGCCACAATTAGAAATCTTTAAAACTTGCCCTAAACTTAAATTATAAGGTTCGGATAGGTTATTCAACGCTGCCAATTCTTTTACATCAATTCCTGCTAAGTAAGCAATCAAGAACATTGTATCGCCTTTGTTTACTTTATAGGTATTGCCTTTGTAAGAGCCTTTTGAAATTTTGCTGTAATCTGGTGCATTGGTATTTGGATTACGTGGGATATTAATATGCTGTCCATCTACACAATCAGCAATTGTTTTGGTAACTGTTTTTGTTTGTACTGTGCTAACTACCGTTTTCGGAGAGGGTTGAAATGCAGGTTGCGCAGGTGCTGTTGGCATTGCTGGTTGTTGATTAATCGGTTGAAAATTTGGTTGTGGCGTGACCATATTTCCCATTGTAGGTAATGAATTTTTTTGAATTTCAGGTTGCCAAGCACCACCTACATTATTGCCATTTACAGATTGCACTACACTAGGGGAAAGATTTCCATCTGCATCAGAAATAGGTGCAGGAGAATTAGAGGTACAAGCCGATAATACAACAAGACTTAAAGGGAGTAAGAGAAACGATTTGTTCATAGTTATTCCTTATTGTTCCGTTATTATTTCATTTTTATTTCATTTGTGTTGGTATCGTATTTTTTTGAATTTCTGGCATAAAACTACCGCCAGCAACGGCACCTGTGCCTTCTACTGGTTGCATAATGCCATTTGGTAATGCATCTGGATCTTTAACTGGTTCTGATGCACATCCAACCAAAAGAAATCCAGCTACTAAAACAAGACTTAATTTGTTCATTTTCTATCCTAGTTTTTCAGTATAAAGTAAGCGATGACAGCCAGTACAACCACTGACCAGCCAATAATCTCAATAGATTTTCGCAATTTTGCTGCGAATTTCTCCCCACCCCACGCGGCTAATTTTGCCACCAGCAAGAAACGCGCTAAACGTGAAATAAATGCGGTGATGACAAAAGGGAAAAATGCCATTTGCATCACGCCAGAGCAGAGAGTAAACACCTTGTAAGGAATTGGGCTAAAACCTGCCACAAACACAACTAATACGCCCCATTGCTTAAACCAACTGACGGCTTTTGCCCAATGCACAGCATATCCCCATTGTTGTACAATGTTTTCCACCCAGTCCGTTGCATAAAAACCAATTGCATAACCAATAACTCCACCGATGACAGAAGCAATTGCCGTATAAAATGCAAATTTAACTGCACTTTTAGGCTTTGACATAGACATTGGGATCAACATCACATCGGGCGGAATAGGAAAAAATATCGCCTCGATAAAACTGACAAAAGAGAGCCAAAAAACAGCAAAACGATGTTTTGACCATTCCATCGTTTTATCGTACATCGTGCCGAAAATTTTCATATTTTTCTCTATTTGGTAAATTCCTGATCTAACCAATTTTGTAAAGAAAGCAATGAATGATGCGCGGTAAGATCCGCTTGAATTGGCGTAATAGACACATAGCCATTCTTCACGGCATAAAAATCTGTTCCCTCGCTTTCATCTTCGGGTAATGCTGAAGGACCAATCCAATAAATGGTTTCATCACGCGGATCTCTTTGTTTAATCACTTCAACGGAAGATGAACGATAACCTAATCGACATACTTTATATCCTTTTAATTCTTCAAAAGGTAAGTCTGGTACATTGATGTTAATCACTTCACGAGGGTTTAATAATTGATGCTGTAATTTAGGAATAAGATCACATACCACTCGTGCTGCTGTTTCATAATGCTGACGACCATCTAACGAAACCGCAATAGCGGGCAAACCTAAATGACGCCCCTCAAGGGCAGCAGCCAAAGTGCCAGAATAAATCGTATCATCGCCCATATTACAACCTGCGTTAATGCCTGATACCACTAAATCTACTTGGCCAGATAAAAATCCGTTTAACGCTAAATGTACACAATCTGCTGGTGTGCCGTTCACACAATAATCGCCATTGTCTAAATGGCGTGGGCGAAGTGGCTCCACTAATGTGAGCGAGCTTGATGCTGCACTTCGATTACGATCGGGTGCAACAATAATGACTTCTGCAATTTTTCTTAATTCCATTGCTAAAACTTGAATGCCTTCCGCATGAAAACCATCATCATTACTAACTAAAATTCGCATTATATTTCCTTATTCTTCTGTGTAATTTACTAACTCACGAACTAATGCCGTGGCATAACTGCCTGCTGGCAAATAAAATTTTAAACGCAAGCCTTCTGGCTCAAATGCCCAAGAAAACCCTTTTGCTTTCATTAACAATGGGCGACGCACTGCTTTCATTCTTTCTTGTTTCATTAAAGAATCGAAAGCTGAATGTTGATTTACGATTTCATTTTCAATATCGCTTGCTGCTAAAATATCTTCGCCAATTAAAGGAGCAGTGAGTAAAATATCTTGATTTTCTAACCGCACTTGCAAGGCAGTTAAGTCTTCTTTTTCATCCGCTTTGAACCAACTGTGCGAACCTGCTAATTGCACAATATCATTTGGTAAAACTTGATTTGTTGCGCCCTTTGCAATACGCGCAGCCACAACCAGATTAAAAATTTCACTGCGCGCGGCGGAAAGATAAAAACTGCGTTTTTTGCGATCTTTTACCTTGATTTCCCCTTGAGCCCAACGCAATGCTTGCGTGAGGTTATGACCTTCCCGACCAAAACGTTGTTCCGTAAAATAATTTGGGAAACCAAAATTTGCCACAAAATCTAACCGCACTTTAAGCTCATCAGATTCTTCTGCACCGCGTAATAAAATATCGAAATAATTTCCTTCAAGGCTACCCGTGCGAATTTTTCGGTTATGTCGAGTAACCGTTAAAATCTCTACGCCATCTAATTCAAATTGACTGAAATCGGGCGTTTCCATTCCTGGCATTTGCAAGCAAAACCATTGTTCTGTCACCGCTCGACGATCTTTCAACCCTGCATATCCCATATTGCGTTCAGAAACACCAGCAAATTTAGCTAATTTTTCGCCAACAAATAAGGTGTTGCAATCTGTTTTTCGTACATACAATGCAACAAACTCTCCATCGCCCGACATTTCATAGCCTAAATGCTCTTTTACAATAAAATCCGCGCATTCAGCCTTTAAAAGTGCGGTGGTTTTTGGCGGAGTTTTTAATGCCAAATAAGGGAGTTGTTCGAGCATGGTTAAGGGTTCTTTTTTATCGAAAATAATTGTGCGAAATTCTATGCGACTTTTGGTGATTTATCCACTAAAATAACCGCACTTTTGTTCTTGTTGAAGGATTTTATTATGTCAAAATTGGCTGAATTACAAGCAGAAACCCGTGAAATTATCGAAGATTTACTTAATGATGGCAGTGATCCAAATGCGCTTTACATTATTGAGCATCACATCGCACACCACGATTTTGATTTGTTAGAAAAAATTGCGGTTGATGCGTTTAAAGCGGGCTATGAAGTTTCCGAAGCGGAAGAATTTAAAGATGATGACGGTAAACCAATTTTCTGTTTTGACATCATCAGTGAAGTAGAATTAAAAGCTGAAATTATCGATGCACAACAAAAACAAATCCTTCCATTGTTAGAAAAACATAAAGGCATTTATGATGGTTGGGGCACCTATTTTGAAGACCCAAATGCCGATGACGATGAATACGGTGACGATGGGGAATTTTTTGATGATGAAGATGAAGAAGAGCCTCGTGTTCATTAATCCGTAAAGTCTTGCGCGTGGAATAATTTTCGTTACAATGATACGGCTTTTTAACCGATTTTTATAAGGAAAACATAATGAAAGTAGAAAAAAATGTAGTGGTGAGCATTTCTTACCAAGTTCGCACACAAGATGGCGTATTGGTAGATGAAGCTCCAGCAAATCAACCACTAGAATATTTACAAGGTCACAATAATTTAGTAGTCGGTCTTGAAAAAGCACTTGAAGGTAAAGAAGTTGGCGACAAATTTGAAGTACGTGTACAACCTGAAGAAGGTTATGGTGCGTACAGCGAAAATATGGTTCAACGTGTACCAAAAGATGTATTCCAAGGTGTTGATGAACTTGAAGTCGGTATGCGTTTCTTAGCGGATACTGACATTGGCCCAGTTCCAGTGGTGATTACTGAAATCGATGGCGATGAAGTTGTAGTTGATGGAAACCATATGTTAGCGGGGCAAGAATTACATTTCACGGTTGAAGTTGTTGCAGCGCGTGAAGCAACGTTAGAAGAAATTGCTCACGGCCACGTTCACGGTGCACACAGCCACGATGATGACGAAGAAGGTCACGGTTGTGGCTGTGGTGGTCATCATCACGAACATAATCACGGCAGCTGTGGTTGCGGCGGTCACTAATTAAAACAGCTCAAAAATTTACCGCACTTTGGCAATGAAGTGCGGTATTTTTTATGAAAAAACCGACAAAATGCACTGAAAATATTGGATCCTAACGAACTTCTCGGTAGACTATAGTGCAATTTACTTAGAAAATTTTAACCCCTTAAAATGAAGAAAAAATCGCTAAAACTCACCGCACTTTTTTTAGCATTAAGTTGCTTTCCCGCATTTGCTGAACAAACTGTTGATATTGAAGTTCAAGGCATTCGTGGTTTCCGTGCTGTGCGTAATACAGATCTCAATGTTAATTTGATTAATAAAGAAGAAATGGATGGCTCCGAACGCTATCAACATTTGGTAACCAAAGCCGTGGATCGTGGTTTGCGTGTGTTTGGTTATTATGAATCTTCCGTGCGTTTTGAACGAAAACAGCGTCAAGGCAAACGCGATTTATTGATTGCTCATGTTACACCAGGCGAGCCAACAAAAATTGCGGGGACTGATGTGCAAATTGAGGGGGAAGCCGCACAAGATGAAAATTTTAATGCATTGCGTAAAAACTTACCGAAAGATGGCGTTTTGGTTGAGCACCAAACTTACGATGATTACAAAACAGCGATTTCACGCTTGGCATTAAATCGTGGGTATTTTGATGGGAACTTTAAAATTTCACGTTTAGAAATCAGCCCTGAAACCCATCAAGCATGGTGGCGAATGTTATTTGATAGTGGTGTCCGTTATCATTATGGCAATATTACTTTTAGCCATTCACAAATTCGGGATGATTACTTAAATAATATTCTTAACATCAAATCTGGTGATCCGTATTTAATGAATAATTTGTCGGATTTAACCAGCGATTTTTCATCTTCAAATTGGTTTAGCTCAGTATTAGTTCAGCCTAATATCAATCATAAAAGTAAAACGGTAGATATAGAAATCATTCTTTATCCACGTAAAAAAAATGCGATGGAACTCGGTGTGGGCTTTGCTACTGATGGCGGCGTTCACGGACAAATAGGCTGGACAAAACCTTGGATTAATAGCCGTGGACATAGTTTGCGTTCAAATCTTTATCTCTCTGCACCAAAACAAACTCTAGAGGCAACTTATCGAATGCCACTGCTTAAAAATCCATTAAATTATTACTATGATTTTGCCGTCGGTTGGGAAGGGGAAAAAGAGAACGATACCAATACGAGAGTGCTTACGTTGTCAGCGTTACGTTATTGGAATAATGCGCATGGTTGGCAATATTTTGGCGGACTTCGTACGCGATACGACAGTTTTACACAAGCGGATATCACTGATAAAACCTTACTTCTTTATCCAACTGTTGGATTTACTCGTACTCGATTACGTGGTGGTTCCTTTGCCACTTGGGGCGATGTGCAAAAAATTACTTTTGATTTAAGCAAACGAATTTGGCTATCAGAATCTTCTTTTATAAAAGTGCAAGCATCTAGCGCGTGGGTTCGTACTTATGCAGAAAATCATCGTATCGTTGCTCGTGCTGAAATCGGGTATTTACATACAAAAGGTATTGAAAAAATTCCGCCTACACTGCGTTTCTTTGCTGGTGGCGATCGTAGTGTGCGCGGTTACGGCTATAAAAAAATTGCGCCTAAAAATAAAAACGGAAAATTAGTTGGTGGTTCGCGATTGCTTACCGCTTCTTTAGAATATCAATATCAAGTCTATCCAAATTGGTGGGCGGCAACTTTTGCAGATAGTGGATTAGCTGCCGATAATTACACGGCAAAAGAATTGCGTTATGGTGCAGGCGTTGGTGTGCGTTGGGCATCGCCAGTTGGTGCGATTAAATTTGATATTGCCACACCCATTCGTGATAAAGATAACAGCAAAAATATTCAATTTTACATTGGACTTGGTACAGAAATTTAAGGTGAATTTATGACAGAACAACTACAACCATCAGAAACTTCACCAAAATTACCTGAGAAACCTAATAAAAAACATTGGGTACGCAAGGCTGTTTGTATCGGAAGTGCGGTCATTTTTATACCTGTTTTAGGTGTTGCTGGAGTGCTTTCTTTCGATGCGGGGCAAAGAGGTTTAATTCAACTTGTCGATAAAATGCTTGATAGTTTTTCCGTTGAGCAAATTGAAGGCGGATTACAAAATGGCTTGGTGTTAAAGAATGTTCGTTATCAAACCGCTGGGATTGAGACACATATTGCACAAGCACGTTTACAGCTCGATTTTGGTTGTTTGCTTTCACGTGAAGTTTGTTTACGAGACTTCACCTTAAATAAACCGACCATTGCGATTAATACTGCATTATTGCCTCCATCGGCACCTGATAATTCAAAGTCTGGCTCAATGAAGCGTATTTCCTTGCCAATTAGTATCAATGCAGAAAATTTGGTGGTGCAAGATTTATCTGTAAACATTGATCAGACTAATATTACGCTTGGAAATTTTAAAAGTGCGGTAAGTTTAAATAATGAAAAAGGCTTAACTATTGCGCCGACTGAAATTAACGATATTTCAGTGATTGCAAAAAAATTGCCCGAAGGTAAACCTGAGCTGAAAGCCAAACAGCCGAATAAACCTGTAGATTGGGCTGCGATTGAGCAATCTTTAACGCCTGCTTTTTTAGGCAATGTATCAGACATAATTCTTCCTTTTGATTTACATATTCCTGAAATTTCAGGCAAAAACTGGCAGTATCAAGCAGTGAATGAAAAAGACGAAACGCTTCAATCTGTTGAAATGTCTAGTTTAATTGCACAGGCGGATACCGTCGATAACCAACTGCAATTACAAAAATTAGCGGTAGAAAGCTCGTTGGGTAATCTTTCTTCACAAGGTAAATTACAACTCGATGGCGATATGCCGCTAGATTTAACTTTAAAATCCCATTTGGAGCCGTTGAAATCCGCTGGAAAAGAAATTCTGCCAGAGAGTGATGTGGATCTTACGCTTTCGGGATCATTGAAAAAATCCACCGCACTTTCTGTGAAAACAAAAGGCGTATTAGATGCTGAACTGAATGGCAACGTGCAATTAGCACAAGATAAAATGCCCTTAAACCTCACATTAAACGTGGCAAAAGGACAATACACTTTTGTAAACACAATGACGCCACTCAAAATTAATGATGTGACGCTTAAACTCACGGGGGATTTACTGAATTATCACGCCGAATTTAAGGGCAATGTGGCAGGAATGAATTATATTCCCGCATCTCAAGTAGACTTTAATGCCGACGGCAAACTTTATGAAATAACCGTAAATAAATTGGGGATAGCTTCATTAGACGGTAAAAGTGAATTTGTGGGTAATGCAAATTGGAAAAATGGTGCAAACTGGGATATTCAAGCCGATTTAGAAAAAATGAATATTGGTTTTTTTGTTCCAGTTATGCCTGCCATATTATCGGGTAAATTACATTCTCGCGGTTTTGCGGACTCTCAAGGTTGGCAAGTGGAAGTGCCTACAGCTGATTTAAATGGAATATTGTCTGCAAAACCAATTAGCTTGAAAGGTTCTGCAACGCTTAATCAAAATGTACTTCTAACCGTGCCTGATTTACAGATTAGATATGGCGAAAATTATCTTAAAGCCAGTGGCGTATTAGATGATCATTCTGATTTTGTGCTAGATATAGATGCACCAAATTTACGTGGTTTATGGTCAGATTTAAAAGGGCGAGTAGCGATTTCTGGTCAAATTACGACACCTAATCTTGATCTTGATTTAACTTCATCCAATTTACATTTACAAGGTTTTCAGTTAGCTAAAGCAAGTATAAAAGGTCATATAAACAATACCCCACTCTCGAGTGGAAAATTGAATATTAAATCAGAACAACTTCATTATGGCGAAAATATTAAACTCCATTTACTTGATCTTGATTTATCAGGCGATGAACAAAATCACAAATTAATCCTAAAATCTCAAGGCGAGCCTGTTGCTGCAAATTTACAAATTAACGGCCATTTTGACCGCACTTTGGAACAGTGGAAAGGCACACTTTCCCAAGCAAAATTTGAAACCCCAATTGGCGATGTAAAATCTAACCAAGCTATTGCGGTGTCTTACGATAACAAACAAACACAAGCCAATATTGCCGCACATTGCTGGCAAAACACAGATATAGAATTATGTTTCCCACAAGCATTCAATGCAGGCAAGCAAGGTAATATCCCTTTCCAATTCAAACGTGTTAATTTGGATTTAATGAATAAACTTATCGAACAAGATAGCCTCAAAGGAAACTTGCAAGCGCAAGGTAATGTGGCTTGGTTTACGGATAAACCATTCCAATTTAGCACAAAAGTAGATGGCAATCATTTAGCTTTCTCTCAAAAATTGGATTACCGCACGTTTAAATTAGATATTCCAAAATTAACCCTTAATGCCGACATTCAAAATAATAATTTGGTTTTAAAAACAGACATCAATTTGCATAATCAAGGCAGAATTGTAGGCGATATTCGTTTAAATGATTTTGTTAAAACTCGCCAACTTGGCGGAACCCTTGCGATAGAACGATTAAACTTGTCGATCGCAAATCAGCTACTTACTAGCGGTGAATCAGTGAATGGTAAGGTAGTCTCGAAGTTGAGTTTCGGCGGGAATTTAGAGAAACCATTATTAAATGGTGACTTCAATATTCGTAATATTCGTACCAAATTGAAATCTATGCCAGTCAATATTACAGATGGCGATATTGCCCTACGCTTTAATGGTAACCGTTCAACATTGCAAGGGAAAATCGAAACAGTAGATAGTCACTTAAACTTAACTGGACGTGCAAACTGGGCGAATATTGAACATTGGACGACAGAATTGAATGCACAAGCAAATAATTTCAACGTGGATATTCCATCTATGGCGAAGCTACGTTTCAGTCCAGATATCACGATAAAAGCCAATCCTAAGGAATTGAATTTAAGCGGAACAGTGGATATTCCTTGGGCGCGTATTAAAATTGACAGTCTGCCAGATACTGCTGAGCCAGTCAGCGAAGATGAAGTGATTTTAAACGGCCCGCACAAGAGCAAAGAAGAACTGATTAAACGTGAATTTGCCGCAAAAACGAAATCAGGAATGGATATTCGCTCTGATTTACGCATCAATATTGGTAAAGACGTCAGCCTTGATGCCTATGGCTTAAAAACCAATCTTGATGGTTTACTTTCTGTGAAACAAGACAAAGGCAATTTAGGTTTATTCGGGCAAATCAATTTAACCAAAGGTCGCTATGCTTCTTTCGGACAAGATTTACTCATTCGTAAAGGGCTTATTAGTTTTTCTGGGCAAGCGGCACAACCTACGTTGAATATTGAGGCTATTCGTAATCCTGAAACAATGGAAGACAGCAAAATTACTGCTGGAGTGAGAGTGATTGGCATAGCCGATAGCCCAGAAGTCACTATTTTCAGTGAACCAAGCAAACCACAAGATCAAGCACTTTCTTATTTATTAACAGGTCGTTCGTTAGAAAGTAGTGGAGAAGTGGGTTCAACGGGATCAGTTGGTGCAGCATTAATTGGTTTAGGCATTTCAAAGAGCGGTAAATTAGTGGGCAGTATTGGCGAAGTTTTTGGTATTCAAGACTTAAACCTTGGTACATCTGGCGTGGGCGATAAATCTAAGGTTACAGTAAGTGGCAATATTACCAATCGCTTACAAATAAAATATGGCGTAGGTTTATTTGATGGGTTAGCAGAAGTTACATTACGTTATCGCCTAATGCCACAGCTTTATTTTCAATCCGTTTCTAGCACAAACCAAGTGTTTGATTTACTTTATAAATTTGAATTTTAGGAATGTTATGAATGACGCTATTTTAGAACCCAAACATCGTGGCAATGTACGTGAAATTGCCGCAATTGATCTTGGCTCAAACAGCTTTCATATGATTGTTGCGCGTATTGTAAACGGCTCAATCCAAGTGCTTTCGCGCTTAAAACAAAAAGTTAAACTCGCGGAAGGCTTAGATGAAAATGCGGTGCTTAATCAAGAGGCTATCACACGTGGCGTGAATTGCTTAGCCTTATTTGCCGAACGTTTACAAGGTTTTCCTATGGAAAACGTCAATGTAGTTGGCACTTATACGTTACGAAGAGCGGTGAATAATGACGAATTTTTACGTCAAGCAGCCAAAGTTTTCCCCTATCCCATTAATATTATTAGTGGGCAAACGGAAGCTAAAACCATCTACGCTGGCGTATGCCATACTCAGCCAGAAAAAGGCAGAAAGCTTGTTATAGATATTGGTGGCGGCTCGACAGAAATGATTATCGGCGATGATTTCACGCCGCTTATGGCTGAAAGCCGACATATGGGATGCGTGAGTTTTGCGACTCAATTTTTTTACCGATGGCATCATTTCCCCAGAAAACTTTCAACGCGCGCGCCAAAGTGCGGTCAATAAAATCGAAGATTTAGGCTTTGAATATCGCAAATTAGGTTGGCAATCTGTGCTCGGCTCATCGGGGACGATTAAAACTGTTGCGCAAGTCATTGCGACTAATCTCGATCCAAATGGAACCATTACAGCCGAGCGATTAAATGCTCTAATTGAACAAACACTACAAGCCAAGCATTTTACCGAGCTAAATATTAACGGTTTAAACCAAGACCGTGTGGATGTTTTTGTACCCGGTTTAGCGATTTTAAGTGCAGTGTTTGAGGTTTTTCATATTCAACAAATGCGCTATTCTGACGGTGCATTGCGCGAAGGCGTCATTTATAGCCTAGAAAAAACTTCCAAGTTGCAGATATTCGAGCGTGCACCGCTTGAGGGTTAAGTGAGCAATTCAATATTGACCAAGCTCAAGCTCATCGCGTTGCGGATAGTGCTAATTTACTCAGTGCGCAATATTTATGGGAGAAAAATTTAGGGCAAGCTAAATACTTGCCCTATTTTTATAATTTGACGGTCTGAAATAACGCTTTTATTTCATCCAATGATAATAATCTAAATGAGCCATTTTCTAATCCATTAATAGATAATGAGCCCATACTCACTCTCACTAATCGTAAAGTGGGGAAACCAATATGCGCAGTCATTCTCCGCACTTGGCGGTTGCGCCCTTCACTAATCTTAATTTCTAACCAGCTTGTGGGAATATTTTTCCGTTCTCGGATAGGTGGATTGCGTTCCCATAAATTTGGCTCTGAAATTAACCGCACTTGAGCCTGTTTAGTCATACCATCTTTGAGTTCTACACCCTTTCTGAGTTGTGCTAAATCGGTTTCTTCAGGGATACCTTCCACTTGCACCCAATAAGTTTTTTCTGTTTTAAATTTTGGATCTGCCAAACGATGTTGTAATTCGCCATTATTGGTTAAAATCAGTAACCCTTCACTGTCTCTATCTAATCGACCTGCCGCATAAACATTTGGAATTGAGATAAAATCTTTTAAAGTGGCGCGCCCTTGTTCGTCGGTAAATTGCGTGAGTACATCAAAAGGTTTATTGAATAACACAGCTTTGGTTTCATCCAATGACAACGTTTTAGGTTTTGATTTTGGCTTAAAAGTGCGGTGAAAATTAACCGCACTTTTTCCTTTAGACGGCAATTTTCCTGCCGAAAAATTTTTCTTCATTGAATTAGATTTCTATTTTGAAAGATTTGTAACATCATAACAAAACTTCGGCCTGTAGTAATGATGATTACTTGAGTGAACCTGAAAAACTAAAAAGGCTAAGCCAGTAAAAAACTGAGCTTAGCCCCCAAACTAAATTTTTAGAATCGATATTTAAATCGATCTTTTTAATGGAAAATTATTTGCCATCCCAAGCTTGTACTGCATCTAAACGAGCTTTGATTTGGCCTTGTGTATCTTTTTTGAAATACCCTTCAGCTAAACCGCCTTCCCAGCCACCGTAGTTTGCGTTAGGTAACATGATGAAAGTTTTACCAAATTTGCCTTGGTTTTGATCAACGAATGCACGGCGGTCAGCGTTTAATTTGCCATATACGGTATTACCGAAGTCATCTAAGTTATCGCCTACATAAAGTACGATTTCATAGCCTTGTTTTTCAATTTCTGCAAAACGAGCCGCTTTAGCTGATTTGTCTTTTTTCAAATAAAATGCAGATTCTTCCACGCCATTGAAACCTAAGCGTTTCATATCATCAATAGTGCCTGCTTTTTCAGAGCTGTCTTTGCGGTTTGTTACGTAGAACACTTTACCTTTGTGGCTGTTTACATAATTATTAAATTCTACCGCACCCGGAACGGCACGAGATTGACGTGCGTCTACCCAACGAGTCCAATCTTTACCATCGAATGGTTTGTTATTTTGAACTTGCCAGCCAGCATAAGGGCTGTTGTCTAACATAGTTTCATCTAAATCAGCCACAACCGCTTTTTTCTTACCTTTTGCCACTTTTGCGTGATCAAATGCAACTTTTGCCGCATTGTACGCTTGATAAGCTAATGCTTTATATTCGCCAGAATCTTGCATCCAGTTTAAGCCAAGAACAGCTTGTTGTTGTAATTGCATATTTGCTTGTTCTTCTGATTTCATTTGGTGTGCACCACAGCCAGCTAAGACAAGAGCAGAAAGAGCCGTAAGTGCGGTCATTTTTAACGTTGTTTTCATATTATGTTCCTATTCATTAAGGATATAGTAAGTCTTTCTGAAAAACACTTTTCAATTGAAAAGATAATTTCATCATAGACGGCATTAATAACCGTAAGTAAACTTACCTACGGTTATAATAGAAATTATTTTATTCCTTTTAAGAATTCCACGCCAGTATCTGGGAAATCAGTAAATACACCTGTTGCCCCTGATTTATTCAATAAGGCATCATACATTTGATTTACGTCTGTGAAAAACTCGGGCAGTGCATCTTTACGCACGGTGTAAGGATGCACTTCCACATTATATTGTGCAAGTTCTTTTACCAACGGAGTGTACACAATATTATCAGGTTTGGATTCTTCTTTATTAACTAACATATACCAACCTGGGCCAACACCATCGGCATATTTAACCACTTCTGCCATTGCACCAGGTTTAAACATCCAATCGTAATTATAGTTTACCCAATAACCCTTTGGGTCTTTTTCTTGTGTTTCTTTCCAATCTGTATAAGCAATTAATTGAACTAATTTCAAATCCATTCCCATTTGTGGAAGTAATTCCGTTTTGATACGTTTTAATTCATTAAAATCGAAAGTTTGTAAGTAAACCATATCGGTTTTCTTATCATAGCCATATTTTTTTAACACTTTGAGCGTTTCAGCAGCAATATCTTTACCATTTTGATGGTGGAACCAAGGTGCTTTGATTTCTGGATAAATCCCTACTTTTTTGCCAGTGGATTTTTCTAAGCCTTGGATAAATTCAATTTCATCTTCAAAGGTATGAATTCTAAAATGTGATTTCCAAAGAGGGAAACGATTAGGATAAACTTGCGCTTGTTTGCCATCTTTGGTTTCAAAGTTTTCTGTCATTTCTAAACTTTGAATTTCTTTTAAGGTAAAGTCGATGACATAGTAACGGCCATCTTTACGATGACGATGTGGGAATTTTTTCGCAACATCAGTCAAGCCATCTAAAAAGTGATCGTGAATAACCACTAAACGACCATCCTTAGTCATTGCTAAATCTTGCTCTAAATAATCAGCCTGTTGTGCAAACGCAAGTGCTTTAGATTCTAACGTATGCTCTGGTAAATAACCGCTAGCACCACGGTGAGCAATAATGATTTTGTCTGATTTCATTTGGGTATTCGCCATATTTGATGAATGGCTGCTACAACCTGCTAGTACGCCAGCTGCTAATAAAGAAAGGGCTAAAGTTTTAAGTTTCATAAGTATTTTCTCCTTAAGAGTGCGGTAAATTTTTATAGAGTTTTTAGATTTTAGTTACAAAAAAGGCGACTAAGCAATTTGCCCACCGCCTTTTTTAAGCTAATTATTTAGTACCGTAAGTATCGCCTAATTTCGCTTTGTGTTTTCCTTCTTCAACCATTACGATTAAGAGTAATAACACCGCTAATACGCCACCGCCGATCATTACGTAGAAACCACCGTCCCATCCGTAATGTTGAGCTGCCCAACCAATAACTGCTGAAGCTGATACAGTACCACCTAAGTAACCGAATAAACCAGTGAAACCTGCTGCAGTACCTGCTGCTTTTTTCGGTGCAAGCTCAAGAGCATGTAAACCGATTAACATTACAGGACCGTAGATTAAGAAACCGATTAAGGTCATTAATACGAAATCAGTTAATTGATATGGGTTTTCATACCAAGCTGAGTAGTTTGCAAGCTCTGCTTCTGGTGTAGCTGGGTTCATCCAGTACGCAACAACCGCTGCAGTGGTTAAGATCATAAAGATGAAACCAGTTAAACCACGTTTACCTTTAAACACTTTATCTGATACCCAACCACATAATAATGTACCTGGAACCGCTGCTAATTCATAGATTGTGTATGCCCATGCAGTACCTTTGATGTTGAAGTGTTTCACTTCACTCAAGTAAACTGGAGACCATTTTAATACACCGTAGCGGATTAAATAGACGAACACATTAGCAATCGCGATATACCATAACAATTTGTTTTTTAATACATAAGTTACGAAGATTTCTTTTGCAGTTAAATCGTTTTCGTAAGTTTTTTCGTTATAGTCATCTGGGTAGTCATTACGCCATTTTTCGATTGATGGTAAACCACAAGATTGTGGAGTATCACGCATCACGAAGTACACAGGAATTGCAAAGATCATCGCAGCAATACCAGGGAAGTATAATGATTGTTGCCAAACATCTTTCGCCTGCGCTTCAATACCGTGAGTACTGAAGAAAATTGCACTAGCTAATAACACCATTGCACCAGGCACCATACCACCGATATTATGTGCCGTATTCCAAATTGACACGATAGTACCGCGTTCAGATTTAGACCACCAATGCACCATAGTACGACCACATGGAGGCCAACCCATACCTTGGAACCAACCATTTAAGAAGATCATTACCCACATAA
This sequence comes from Haemophilus sp. HMSC071C11, assembly GCF_001837655.1. Lineage (NCBI taxonomy): Bacteria > Pseudomonadati > Pseudomonadota > Gammaproteobacteria > Pasteurellales > Pasteurellaceae > Haemophilus > Haemophilus sp. HMSC071C11. The sequence continues at coordinate 29,951 of NZ_KV833397.1, forward strand.
TGGCAATGCCTGAAGTTGCCCATGGGAATAAACCCATTAAGGTCATACATAAACCAGAGAGCAATAAACCAAATGGTAAGAATACACGAGGGTTAGAACGGTCAGACATACCTGCCATAACGAATTTTGATAAACCGTAAGCAAGACCAGCCGCTGAGCCGATAACACCTAATTCCGCTTTTGAGTACAAGCCAGCTTGAATTAAACCAGGTTGTGCTAAGTCAAAGTTTGCACGCACAAAATAATATGCAGCATAACCGAAGAAGATCCCTGCAAACACTTGCCAACGTAAGCGTTTATACGTGGAATCAATTTTTTCCGCTGGAAGTTCCGCAATATGCGGAGCGGGTTTGAATGGTCCAAACATAATTTTTTCTCCAACTTTTTAATTATGTGTCATCTAAATTTACCCTTTTGAAACAGTAAGGGATTTGCGAATCATAAAAGAAAATAAAAAAATAAGAAAGTAAAAAAAATCAAAAATGTGAAGTGTTTCACAAATCTTTACACCGTTTGAGCGAATGCGAAAATTATTGTGATCAATATCACAAAATCGCTTTCTTTTACACTCAAAATGTTGTTAATTTTGCCGCACTTCTCTACAATGATTACACTTTTTATATTATTTTTTCTTACATTTTGGGAATCGGGGGTAAACAATGGGATTATCGCCTAGTATCTATAAAGATGTTGGAGATCTTTCGTCACTTAGCACTGATGTGATCATTATCGGTGGTGGCGCAACAGGAGCAGGTATTGTGCGCGATTGCGCACTTCGTGGCATTGATTGTATTTTATTGGAACGTCGAGATATTGCGACAGGAGCCACAGGACGTAACCACGGATTATTACACAGTGGTGCACGTTACGCCGTGAACGACCAAGAATCTGCTGAAGAATGTATTAAAGAAAACCGCATTTTGCGCAAAATTGCGCGTCATTGCGTAGATGAAACGGAAGGCTTATTTATCACTTTGCCTGAAGATTCGCTCGACTATCAAAAAACCTTCCTTGAGAGCTGTGCAAAATCTGGAATTGATGCACAAGCTATTGATCCTGATTTAGCTAAAATTATGGAGCCTTCTGTAAACCCTGATTTAGTGGGCGCTGTTGTTGTGCCAGATGGTTCTATTGACCCATTCCGTTTAACCGCCTCTAATATGATGGACGCCACAGAAAACGGCGCAAAAATGTTCACTTATTGCGAAGTAAAAAATTTGATTCGTGAAGGTGGAAAAGTGATTGGCGTGAATGTGTACGATCACAAAAATCGCAGAGAACGCCAATTTTTTGCACCGCTTGTTGTAAATGCTGGTGGTATTTGGGGACAAGGGATTGCGGAATATGCCGATCTCAAAATTAAAATGTTCCCTGCAAAAGGCGCATTACTCGTAATGGGTCATCGCATTAATAAACTTGTAATTAACCGCTGCCGTAAACCTGCTGATGCGGATATTCTCGTCCCTGGCGATACAATTTGTGTGATCGGAACAACATCTAGCCGCATTCCTTATGATCAAATTGATAATATGGAAGTAACACCAGAGGAAGTGGATATTCTTTTCCGTGAAGGTGAAAAACTCGCACCTAGCTTGCGTCATACTCGCGTATTACGTGCTTATGCTGGGGTGCGACCATTAGTTGCAAGCGATGATGATCCATCAGGTCGAAATGTGAGTCGTGGTATCGTGCTACTTGACCACGCAGAACGTGATGGCTTAGATGGCTTTATTACTATCACTGGCGGTAAGTTAATGACTTATCGTTTAATGGCTGAATGGGCGACTGACCTTGTTTGTAAAAAACTCAATAAAACGGCACGTTGTGTGACTGCAGAGCAACCTTTGCCAGGCTCTACTGAAAGTCGTCAAGAGACCAATCAAAAAGTCATTTCATTACCAAGTACTATTCGTTATTCTGCCGTATATCGTCACGGTTCACGGGCTACTCGTTTGCTTGAAAAAGAACGTTTAGATCGTTCAATGGTTTGCGAATGTGAAGCGGTAACAGCGGGGGAAGTTCGTTACGCTATTGATGAACTGGATGTAAATAATCTCGTCGATTTACGTCGTCGCTCCCGAGTTGGAATGGGAACTTGTCAAGCTGAACTCTGTGCGTGTCGTGCCGCAGGACTAATGAATCGTTTTGAAGTGGCAACACCACGTCAATCAACTACTCAACTTTCCGCCTTTATGGAAGAACGCTGGCGTGGTATTGAACCGATTGCTTGGGGGGAAGCTATTCGCGAAGCCGAATTTACCTCTTGGATGTATGGTAGTGTATTAGGTTTAAATGATGTGAAACCGCTTGATGAACAAGCACAACAAGGGACGGATAGCAATGAATTTTGATGTAGCCATTATTGGCGGTGGTTTGGCGGGTTTAACCTGTGGCATCGCCCTTCAACAATGCGGCAAACGTTGCGTGATTATCAACAACGGTCAAGCGGCCATTGATTTTGCATCTGGCTCTTTAGATTTATTAAGCCGTATGCCATCAACGACATATGGGGAAAATCGCGCAGTAGAAAATTTAAAAGAAAATATTACCGCACTTCGCAATGAATTACCTGCCCACCCTTATAGTTTATTGGGTGCAGAGAAAGTGCTTGCTAAAGCACAAGATTTTGAACGTTTAGCCAATGAATTAAATCTTGATTTAATTGGTTCTACGGAAAAAAATCACTGGCGTGTAACAGGCTTAGGCAGTTTACGCGGTGCGTGGCTTTCGCCAAATAGCGTGCCAACTGTGCAAGGTAATGAACCTTTTCCGCATAAACGTATTGCAGTGCTTGGTATTGAAGGTTATCACGATTTTCAACCTCAACTTTTAGCGGCAAATTTAGTGTTAAACCCACAATTTGAACATTGTGAAGTAACGAGTGGTTTCTTAAATATTCCACAATTAGATGAACTTCGCAAAAATGCTCGTGAGTTCCGTAGTGTAAATATCTCTCAACTTCTAGAGCACAAACTTGCGTTCAATGATCTTGTTAAAGAAATCATTGAATCAGCACAAGGTGCAGAAGCGGTCTTTTTACCTGCTTGCTTTGGTTTAGAAAACCAAGAATTTATGACCGCACTTCGTGATGCAACTAAACTTGCATTATTTGAATTACCAACACTGCCACCATCATTACTTGGTATGCGCCAACGTATTCAATTACGTCATAAATTTGAATCCCTTGGTGGTTTAATGATTAATGGCGACAGTGCATTGAGCGCAACATTTGAAGGAAATCAAGTACTTTGTATCAACACTCGCTTGCTCGAAGATGAAGAAATTACTGCAGATAATTTTGTATTGGCGTCAGGAAGTTTCTTCAGCAAAGGGCTTATTTCCGAATTTGATAAAATTTATGAGCCAGTTTTTGAATCCGATATTATCGGTGTTGAAGGGTTTAACGATAAAGATCGTTTCACTTGGACTGCTCATCGCTTTGCTCATCCACAACCTTATCAATCAGCAGGCGTAGCGATTAATGCCCTGTGCCAAGTGAAAAAGTGCGGTCAATATTTAACGAATTTATATGCCGTCGGTAATGTGATTGGTGGTTTTAATGCCCTTGAGCTTGGTTGTGGTTCGGGTGTCGCAGTTGTAACTGCCTTGGCGGTTGCTGATGAAATCTTGGCGAAATAAGGGGGAATAATATGGATAATAATATTCAACGACTCATTGATAGTGCAAAACAATCCCTTAATTCGCCTGAAAGCTATAAATATATTGATGAAAGTTTTGAAAGCTGTATTAAATGTACTGCTTGTACTGCTGTTTGTCCTGTTTCACGTAATAATCCGCTTTATCCAGGGCCAAAACAATCAGGGCCTGATGGCGAGCGTTTACGCTTAAAATCTGCTGAACTTTATGATGAAGCACTTAAATATTGCACTAACTGTAAACGTTGTGAAGTGGCTTGTCCGTCTGATGTGAAAATTGGCGATTTAATTGTACGTGCACGTAATAATCACTTAGCGCAGTCTAAAAAACCGTTAATGAATAAATTGCGTGATGCGATTTTAAGTAACACAGATGTAATGGGGAAAATCAATACTCCACTTGCCCCCATTGTGAACACCATTACGGGTCTGAAAGCCACCAGATTTATGTTGGAAAAAACCCTTAATATCAGTAAGAAACGTACTTTACCTAAATATGCGTTTGGTACGTTCCGTAGCTGGTATATGAAAAATGCGTTACAAGACCAACAAAAATTTGAGCGAAAAGTAGCATATTTCCACGGTTGTTATGTTAATTATAATAATCCACAGCTTGGCAAAGAATTCCTTAAAGTGTTCAATGCGATGAACATTGGGGTAATGTTATTAGAAAAAGAAAAATGCTGTGGCTTACCATTAATGGTAAACGGTTTTCCTAATCGCGCTCGTAATATTGCACAATTCAATACCGATTACATTGGAAAAATGGTAGATGAAAATGGAATAGATGTGATTAGTGAGGCATCAAGTTGTTCACTTAATCTGCGTGACGAATACCATCATATTTTAGGTATCGATAACGCCAAAGTCCGTCCGCATATCCATATGGTAACCCCATTTTTATATCAGCTTTTCAAAGAGGGTAAAACATTACCGTTGAAACCACTTAAACTTAGAGTGGCTTATCACACTGCCTGTCACGTAGATAAAGCAGGTTGGGCACCTTATACTTTGGAAGTGTTGAAAAAAATTCCGGGTTTAGAAATCATTATGTTACCTAGCCAATGCTGTGGTATTGCAGGGACTTACGGTTTTAAATCAGAAAACTATGAAATTTCACAATCTATTGGTAAAAATCTATTCGATAATATTAACGAGGGTGGATTTGATTACGTTATATCTGAATGTCAAACCTGTAAATGGCAAATTGATATGTCATCTAACGTGACTTGTATTCATCCATTAACTTTACTTTGTATGTCGATGAATGCTTAAATAAGAAAAATGCATGTTGTAATTAACGTGCATTTTTATGATTAATTTTATCTATGAAAAAACCGACTTTATATTGATAAAGTCGGTTTTTAATTCAGTTCAATTTAACATTAACCTGCGACTGCGATACGTTTCATATCTGTCATATAACCACGTAATTCTTGACCGATTAATTCAACAGGGTGGTTGCGAATTGCATCGTTTACATCGCGTAAGGTAATGTTATCGACTTCCACTGCTGGAGTTGGCTCGCCCAAATCGCCTTTTTGAAGGTTAGGGATAATTTCTTTTGCAAGAATTGGGGTCGCTACGTTAGAGAATAAATAGTTACCATATTCTGCAGTATCAGAAATTACCACGTTCATTTCGTATAAGCGTTTACGTGCGATAGTGTTCGCAATTAATGGCAATTCGTGAAGTGATTCGTAGTAAGCTGATTCTTCATAAATACCGCTTGCAACCATTGCTTCAAAAGCTAATTCCACGCCCGCTTTCACCATTGCGATCATTAATACACCATTATCAAAATATTCTTGTTCGCTAATTTTGCCATCATATTTTGGCGCATTTTCAAAGGCTGTTTTACCTGTTGCTTCACGCCATGCGAATAAATCTTTGTCGCCATTTGCCCAGTCTGCCATCATTGTTGCAGAGAAGTGACCGCTAATGATGTCATCCATGTGTTTGTAATATAAGAAACCAAGGCTTTCTTTGATTTGTTCAGCTAGTTCAAATGCACGTAATTTTGCACTGTTTGACAAGCGATCCATCATTAATGTGATACCGCCTTGTTTTAATGCCTCGGTAATGGTTTCCCAACCGTATTGGATTAATTTACCTGCGTATGCAGGATCTTTACCATCTGCCACTAATTTGTCATAACATACGATAGAACCTGCTTGTAACATACCGCAAAGGATAGTTTGCTCACCCATTAAGTCAGATTTTACTTCTGCCACGAATGAAGATTCTAAAACACCTGCTTTATGACCGCCAGTTGCAGCAGCCCATGCTTTTGCGATCGCCATGCCTTCGCCTTTCGGGTCATTTTCAGGGTGAACCGCAATTAATGTTGGCACGCCGAAACCACGTTTGTATTCTTCACGTACTTCAGTACCTGGACATTTTGGTGCAACCATCACAACCGTAATATCTTTACGGATTTCTTCTCCAACTTCAACAATGTTGAAACCGTGTGAATAACCAAATGCAGAGTCTTTTTTCATTAAAGGCATGACATCGGCAACTACTTTAGAGTGTTGTTTGTCTGGTGTTAAGTTTACGACTAAATCTGCAGTTGGGATTAATTCTTCATAAGTACCCACTTTAAAACCATTTTCGGTTGCACGTTGGAATGACGCACGTTTTTCAGCAATTGCTTCAGGGCGTAAGGCATAGCTAATATCTAAGCCAGAATCACGCATATTCAAACCTTGGTTTAAACCTTGCGCACCACAGCCCACGATAACGATTTTTTTGCCTTTTAAGAAGTTTGCTTCATCTGCAAATTCTTCGCGATCCATAAAACGACAACGACCTAATTGGTCTAATTTTTGACGTAAATTTAATGTGTTGAAATAGTTAGCCATTTTGTTGTCCTTAATTGTGTAAGGTTGATAATTGTATGATGTTGTGTTTGCATATTTTTGTTGTGGGTGGGATTATAAAGTTTTTTGTGGTTGCGTAAAGTGATATTATGGGAATGTAATGTTGCGATTTGTGCAATTATGTTGTTTTTTTGTGGATTGCATCGTATTTCGCTCGATGAGCGACCTACTTTCTTTTACTCGTGTAAAAGAAAGTAGGCAAAGAAAACACGCCCCAATTAAATCGCAGCTCTTTGCTTTGTTTCAATTTTCTTAACGGCAATTTGCTGAACTCGCTACGCTCAAACAAACGCAAATTGCCTGAAAATTGAAAGTCGCAAAGGCG
>NZ_KV833397.1:36913-51509 GCF_001837655.1 Haemophilus sp. HMSC071C11
ATTGAAAGTCGCAAAGGCGATTTATATGGGGCTCAGAATATATCAGAGCGTTATTAAAAAGTGCGGTTAGTTTTCTGGTATTTTTTTAAATACGCTAAATTTTACCCGCACTTTAAATTGAAGAAAGAACAAATTAGTTCCCTTCTTTGCCGCCTGAGAAATTGGAAACTTGTAGGAAATTTTCGTCTGTTTGAGCGTAGCGAGTTCAGAAAATTTCCGTTAAGCAAGTTTTCAATTTCTCAGGAAATAAGGCAAAGCAGGGCGTGTTTTCTTTTTGCCTACTTTTGCTTTGCATGAGCAAAGAAAAAGTAGGTCGCCATCGGCGAAACCCGAAATTAAATAAAATAAAAGAAGAAATTATGGAATTTACCGACCTACAAATATTCATCCACCTCAGTGATACAAAAAACTTCGCCAAAACTGCCACCCAAAACCACATGTCTCCCTCTACCCTTTCCCGTCAAATTCAACGATTGGAAGACGAGTTAGGGAAGACACTTTTTATCCGTGATAATCGCCAAGTCAAACTTACTGAATATGGCGAGAAATTTTTGCAATTTGCTAAAACAGAATGGCAAAACTGGCAACAATTTAAACAACAACTGAAAGATAAATCCGATGAATTTTGCGGTGAAATTAAACTTTTTTGTTCTGTAACCGCATCTTATAGCCATCTTCCTCACGTACTTAAAGAATTTCGCCAGCGTTATCCTAAAGTGGAAATTCAACTGACTACGGGTGATCCAGCGTTAGCACTAGAATTAATTCAAGCGCAACAAGTCGATCTCGCGCTTGCGGGGAAACCAAATAATCTGCCTTCTAGTGTAGTGTTTCATAAAATAGATGATATTAGTTTGTCCCTAATTGCCCCGCGAGTGGCTTGTTTGGCGACACAATTATTGCAAGAAAAACCTATTGATTGGCAGCAAATGCCTTTTATTTTTCCCGTTGAAGGTCACGCACGGCAGCGAATTGAACAATGGTTAAGGGAGAAACAAATTAAACACCCGAAAATTTATGCTACTGTTGCAGGACACGAAGGAATTGTGCCAATGGTGGGATTAGGATTTGGATTAGCAATGTTGCCTGATGCAGTAATTGACAGCAGCCCAATGAATAACCAAATTTCCAGACTTAATCTTGATAAACCTATTGAGCCTTTTGAATTAGGTATTTGCACCCAAAAAAGAAATCTCGAACAGCCCCTAGTCCGTGCATTTTGGGCGATGTTAGAATAGAATAAATAATGGTTTAAAATAAGGATTTCTTATGTTTAAAGGTATTCTCGTTTCATTATTAGCCTCGTTTTTATTTGGCTATATGTATTATTTTTCTACGTTACTAAAACCTTTGAGTGGCACAGATATTTTCGGTTATCGGATGATATTTACTTTTCCTTTTGTCCTGTTGTCCGTCACATTATTTAAACAAAAAGCAGCTTTAATTGAACGTTTAAAACGCATTCAAAAACGACCGCACTTAGCATTGTCATATTTACTTTGCGGATTATTAATGGGTTTTCAAATGTGGCTTTTTCTTTGGGCACCGAATAATGGCAGTTCATTAAGTGTATCTTTTGGTTATTTACTTTTACCAATTGTAATGGTGGCGGCAGGTCGCGTGTTTTTTAAAGAACGCATTTCAACATTCAAATTTATTGCCGTTATCATTGCAACATTAGGCGTAATTTCTAATATTGTGCTAAAAGGCGGTCTTTCTTGGGAAGCCATTGTTATCTGTTTAGGTTACACCGCATATTTTTCTATCCGAAAAGCATTAAAAAATACCGATCTTGCCTCCTTTTGTTTAGAAATGTTAAGCCTTATGCCTGTCAGTATTTATTTTGCTTTACAAACAGATTTCGCGACAGTACAACAAACCAATCCGTTTATTTGGGGGCTGCTTGTATTACTAGGATTAATCAGCGGTACTGCGTTAATTGCCTATGTAATAGCCAGTAATATGCTTCCTATGAATTTACTCGGTCTGCTTGGTTATGTTGAAACTATTATGATGCTATGCGTATCATTTTTGATCGGAGAACAAATTGATAGCGGAAGCTACCCACTTTTTATTTGTTTAGTTATCGCGATGATTCTTGTTATGGTTGATGGCGTTTACAAACAACACGCAAAAGGAAGTTTATAAATGTCATTTAAAGAAATAACTCCACAGCAAGCTTGGGAAATGATGCAACAAGGCGCAATATTAGTCGATATTCGAGATAATATGCGCTTTGCTTATTCACATCCTAAAGGTGCTTTTCATTTAACAAACCAAAGTTTTTTGCAATTTGAAGAACTAGCAGATTTTGATTCGCCTATTATTGTGAGTTGTTATCACGGCGTGAGCAGTCGAAATGTAGCGACTTTTCTCGTGGAACAAGGCTATAAAAATGTATTTAGTATGATTGGCGGATTTGATGGATGGTGCAGAGCAGAATTGCCGATTGATACCACTTACTAACCCATTCATCAAAAATATAAGATATAAAAAAGTGCGGTAAAAATTTACCGCACTTTTGTTGTTATTCTAATTAACTGAAAATTAGTTTTTCGCTGCAGCTGCTGCTTTAACAATTACTGCAAATGCAGGGGCTTTTAATGATGCGCCACCCACTAATGCACCATCGATGTCTGGCTGAGTAAATAATTCAGCGGCATTTGCATCATTTACAGAACCGCCGTATTGAATAATTACTTGCTCTGCCACGGCTTGTGATTTCGCTGCGATGTGACCACGGATAAATGCATGAACGGCTTGTGCTTGTGCTGGAGTTGCAGATTTACCCGTGCCAATTGCCCAGATTGGTTCGTATGCGATCACTGCACCGTTGAATGCTTCTACGCCTAATGCATTGATGACTGCATCAATTTGACGCGCACATACTTCTTCTGTTTTGCCTGCTTCGTTTTCTGCTTCAGATTCACCAATACATAATACTGGCACTAAACCAGCTTCTTTTAATGCACCAAATTTTTTCGCCACAAATTCGTCGCTTTCTTTATGATAAGTGCGGCGTTCAGAGTGGCCAATAATGATATATTTTGCACCGAAATCTTTTAACATTTCGCTAGAAATATCACCAGTAAATGCACCTTTCACATTGATATCTACGTTTTGTGCACCTAATTGAATCACACTTTTACCGCCACAGCTGCAACCACAACCAGAAAGTGCTGCTTCAGCCGTACCTAAATACATAACGGGGGGGGCAATTGCTACATCACAACCTGTTACATCATGTAATTCCGCTTTTAATCCCTCGATTAATTCTTTCGTGAATGCTTTGCTACCGTTTAATTTCCAGTTACCCATAACTAAAGGACGACGTGCCATTTTTGTTTCTCCATAGTTGATAAAATTAACTTGCTTACTATACCAAAATTTCGCCCCTATTCTTTGCAGAAGATCATAAAATTAAAAAAATTCTCACAGAAAGATGATTATCTTGAGCTAAAAAGCTACAATTACCTGTATGGAACCAATAAAAAATAACCAATTATGAAACTTTTCAAAGCTGAACAATGGAATATTGAAGTGCTTCTTCCTCTTTTTGAAGCCTATCGCCAAGCCTATGGGCAAGCAGAGAATCCAGAACGTACCTTAGCTTTTTTAACTAATCGTATGCGTTTTAATGAAAGCCTGTTTTTTATTGCGGTGGATGAAAATGAAAAGGCTATTGGCTTTGTGCAGCTTTTCCCTCGCCTTTCTTCTTTACAATTGCAACGTTATTGGCAAATCACCGATATTTTTGTGTTGGAACATGCGCAACAAACAGAAATTTATGCGGCGTTGATTTCTAAAGCAAAAGACTTTGTGCATTTCACGCAATCCAATCGTTTAGTGGCAGAATTAGCGCAAAATCAATATTCAATGTTGGAATCGGAAGGGTTTAAATTGAACCCAAAAGAACGTTTATTTGAATTGAGTTTGTCATGCTAACAGCGTTAAATCGTTATTGGGATTATTTGCGGATTGAACGCCAAATGAGTCCTCACACAATCACTAATTATCAACATCAGCTTGATGCCACCATCAAAATCTTAGCGCAACAAGATATTCATTCTTGGACACAAGTGACGCCTAGCGTGGTGCGCTTTATTTTAGCGGAAAGCAAAAAACAAGGCTTAAAAGAAAAAAGCTTGGCTTTGCGTTTATCCGCATTACGTCGATTTCTCAGTTTTTTAGTGCAACAAGGCGAATTAAAAGTAAATCCTGCCACAGGCATTTCTGCACCGAAACAAGGCTGGCATTTACCGAAAAATATGGATGGCGAGCAAATTCAACAATTGCTTGCCAACGATAGCAAAGAACCTATTGATATTCGTGATCGTGCTATTTTGGAATTAATGTATAGTTCAGGTTTGCGTTTATCTGAATTACAAGGCTTAGATTTAAACAGCATTAATACCCGTGTGCGGGAAGTACGCGTTATTGGAAAAGGTAACAAAGAACGAGTTGTGCCGTTTGGACGTTATGCTTCGCATGCTATTCAAGAATGGTTAAAAGTGCGGGCATTATTTAACCCAAAAGATGAGGCATTATTTGTTAGCCAGCTTGGAAATCGTATTTCTCATCGAGCCATTCAAAAACGTTTAGAAACTTGGGGTATTCGTCAAGGCTTAAATAGCCATCTTAATCCGCACAAATTACGTCATTCTTTTGCGACGCATATGTTGGAAGCCAGTTCTGATTTACGCGCCGTGCAAGAATTGCTTGGGCATAGCAACCTTTCCACCACACAAATTTATACTCACTTAAATTTCCAACATCTAGCAGAAGTGTACGATCAGGCGCACCCAAGAGCGAAACGAAAAAAATAAAAGAGCGGTTAAAACAAAAGAAATTTTAACCGCACTTTTAATTAATATTAGATTACTTCGCAGGAATATCGGCAAGTACTCTTGTCAATAAATCCCAATAGGTTTGTACTGTTGCGATTTCCACTTTTTCATCTGGTGAGTGAGCATTTCGGATTGTTGGCCCAACAGAAATCATTTCAATGTTTGGATAATGTTCTTTTAAAAGACCACATTCTAATCCTGCGTGAATGACTTTCACTACAGGTTGCTCGCCTAGCACTTCAGCATAATGTTTGCGAGTAACGTCTAAGATAGTTGAGTCATTTACAGGTTGCCAGCCCGGATAAGGTGCAGAAAACTCGACTTTTGCATTTGCTAAGATTGCAAGTGAGCTGAGCATTTCAGTTACGTAATATTTACCGCTTTCAATTAATGAACGAACTAAAATAGTGCTTTTTACAACATTACCTTCTGTTTTCAATACGCCAACGCTTAATGAACTTTCTACAACATTTTTAACTACATCACTATTGCGGATTACGCCATTTGGTAATACGTTGAGTGCGTTAATAACCGTTTGAGTGCTTTGTGCGGTGAATACGGTAGGGGCTTTTTCTGCGGATTCTACAAAAAGTGTGAAATTAGGTTCTGCAATTGCTAATTCTTCTTTAAGCACAACCGCGAGATTTTCTACCGCACTTTCTATGGTTTTTACATCGCCATTAAAGGCTAACACAGCTGCTGCTTCTCGAGGAATTGCATTACGAATTGAGCCACCACGAATATCAGAGAGAGCAAAGTGCGGTTGATTTTGAGAAAGTTTTGCTAATACTCGCGCTAACACTTTAATTGCATTTGCACGCCCTGTATGGATATCGCCGCCAGAGTGGCCGCCACGTAAACCCTTAAGGGTGATTTGTGCGCTGCGCTCAAACGTATTGGTTTCATATTGAACGGGAATTTCAAAGTTTGCGTTAATCCCGCCCGCACAACCAATGTAAATTTCGCCAATTTCTTCGGTATCTGTATTGATTAAAATTTCAGATTGTAACCAGCTATGACGTAAGCCTTTTGCGCCATCCATGCCTGTTTCTTCTGTCATTGTTAAAAGCACTTCAAGAGGTGGATGGGCTAAATCATTGCTTTCTAACACCGCTAAAGTAGAGGCTAAACCGATACCATTGTCAGCTCCTAATGTGGTACCTCGTGCTTTCACCCATTCTCCATCAATATAAGGTTGAATTGGATCTTTGGTAAAATCATGTGGATTGCCTTCATTAGCCTGTGGCACCATATCTAGATGGGCTTGTAGCACAACAGGCGTGTGATTTTCCATTCCTTTCGTCGCGGGTTTACGAATGAGAATATTCCCCACTTCATCGCGTTCAACAAAAAAATGCTTTTCTTTTGCCCAATTTACAATAAAGTTAGCTAACGTATCTTCATAATGAGAAGGATGAGGGATTGCACAAATTTGATCGAACCATTTCCATAACAGTGAAGGTTGAAGTGTTGTAATTTCAGACATAGTTGCTCCTTTTTACTGAAAATATTTACGAAATAATAGCATAAAACGCCATTTCGGGTTATCCTTACGCAATTTTTTATTTCTCGATAAATTTAAACTAAGGTGCAATTATGAGCGAAAAATATGTGGTAACTTGGGATATGTTTCAAATGCATGCCCGCAGATTATCAGAACGTTTACTTCCAGCTTCCCAATGGAAAGGTATTATTGCGGTGAGTCGCGGTGGTTTGTTTCCAGCGGCTGTATTGGCTAGAGAATTGGGTCTTCGTCATATTGAAACCGTTTGTATCGCAAGTTATCACGATCATAACAATCAAGGTGAACTACAAGTTCTTCATGCAGCCCAAGTGCCAAATGGCGGCGAAGGATTTATCGTGGTAGATGATTTAGTTGATACGGGTAATACGGCACGTGCGATTCGTCAAATGTACCCTAATGCAAAATTTGTCACTGTATTTGCAAAACCTGCAGGTGCGGAATTAGTGGATGATTACGTAATTGATATTCCACAAAATACTTGGATTGAGCAACCTTGGGATTTAGGTTTAACCTTTGTTCCACCTCTCTCTAGAAAATAATTTTTATACAAAAAAGTGCGGTTAAAATAAAAGAATTTTTAACCGCACTTTCTTTCATTTTATCGTTTTTCCTAATTTTTCACGGTAAACAGGTTAAAATTTTACTCACAATAAATATCCGTATGCGACTTCTTATTTTAATCCTTCTTTCTGTATTAGTATTGTTTCAATATAATTTTTGGTTTGGCAGTAACGGTTTTTTAGATTATCGTCAAAATGCTGAGAAAATTAAGGAAAATCAAGCAGAAAATGAAAAGCTATCTCAACGTAATCAGCGTATTAATGCAGAAATTCAAGGATTAACAAAAGGTTTTGAAGCGATCGAAGAACGCGCACGAATGCAACATGGCTTAGTGAAAGAAAATGAAGTGTTCTATCATATTGTAAAAGAGAGTAAATAATGACTCGTTCAATTATTGCGGTCTTGCCCGCGGCTGGTGTTGGTTCACGGATGCAAGCGGATAAACCGAAACAATATTTAACGCTGCTTGGCAAAACACTGCTTGAACATACACTCGATGTGATGCTTTCTTATCCTGCTGTATCTAAAATTATCTTGGCGGTAAGCAAAGATGATCCTTATATTTCTACACTATCGCTCGATCCTAAAATTCAGTTAGTGGAAGGTGGCACAACGCGAGCTGAATCTGTCTTAAATGGTTTAAATGCAATTGCGGAAAAAAATGCCTGGGTGCTTGTTCATGATGCTGCCCGCCCTTGTTTACAACATGCTGATATTGATAAATTGTTAGCTATTGAAGATAAACAAGGTGCGATTTTGGCAATCCCAGTAACAGATACGATTAAACGAGCGGACAATCAGCAATGTATTGTAAAAACAGAAGATCGTAGCCAGCTTTGGCAAGCAATGACACCGCAGTTTTTCCCAGTAGATATATTAAGAGATGCGCTTTCCACAGGAATTCAACAAGGTGCGAATATAACAGATGAAGCATCAGCGATAGAACTTGCTGGATTTAGACCGCACTTAGTGGCTGGACGTAGCGATAATTTAAAAGTGACTCGTCCAGAAGATTTAGCATTAGCAGAATTTTATTTAACAAGGAATAAATTATGATCAGAATTGGACACGGCTTTGATGTTCACGCTTTTGGCGAAGATCGACCATTAATTATTGGTGGTGTAGAAGTGCCTTATCATACGGGCTTTATTGCGCACTCAGATGGAGATGTGGCATTACACGCATTAACTGATGCAATCTTAGGGGCTGCAGCTTTAGGCGATATTGGAAAACTTTTCCCCGATACCGATATGCAATATAAAAATGCGGATAGTCGAGGTTTACTGCGTGAAGCGTTTCGCCAAGTACAAGAAAAGGGATATAAAATAGGTAATGTTGATATTACCATCATCGCTCAAGCACCTAAAATGCGCCCACATATTGATGCAATGCGTGCCAAAATAGCTGAAGATATCCTATGTGATATTGAGCAAGTTAATGTAAAAGCAACGACTACCGAAAAATTAGGCTTTACAGGAAGACAAGAGGGGATTGCTTGTGAAGCCGTTGCTCTTTTAATTCGACAATAATTTACTATTCTTATATTCTTAAAAGTGCGGTGCAATTTGAAAAGAATTTCATCGCATTTTTATTAGTGAAATAATAAGCGATTGCTCGTTATTATTAAGTGACCATTGGTGAAAGGAGACGCCCATTTATGGGTGAGGGAGCAATGGAGGGCTTCAGTCCGCCTTTTTGCTTACCAACCTTGTTGAATATATGGTTCATTATTAATTGATGGAATTTATACGCTTTAACGAGAATATTCCATTAACTAAACCATTTAATAAAACAAATGTAAAACAGTGAGCTTATTGCCAACTTAGATTTTCTTATTATACATTTAACCAAAACGTCACAGGCCCATCATTTGTTAAGCTCACTTGCATATCCGCTGCAAATTGCCCTGTTGAAACAGGTAATTTCTCTGCGCACTTTTGGATAAAGTATTCATATAATTCATTAGCCAATGCTGGGGACGCACCTTTTGAAAAACTCGGGCGTAAACCTTTTTGCGTATCCGCTGCTAATGTAAATTGCGAAACGATAAGTAATTCCCCCTGCGCTTGTTGAACATTTAAATTCATCTTGTCATTTTCATCACTGAAAATTCGATAATTAAGCACTTTTTCAGCGAGTTTATCCGCTTTTTCTCGGTTATCTTCTTTTTCTACACCAAGCAAAACTAACAAACCTTTGCCAATTTTCCCTATTGTTTCGCCCTTTACATTCACTTTTGCTTGAGACACACGCTGAATTAGGGCGATCATTTCAATCCCTCAATAAAACTCGGTAACCATTCTTCAGCATAACTTTCTTGATCATCCACGTTTAACACGTCAATTTTTAAAGTCTCACAAATTTTTACCGCACTTTTTGCTTGAAGTGTTTGCTCCACTTTGTCCGCTGCATAGCAAAAAGTATCATAATCAGAACTACCTAATCCAACGACCGCAAAGCGAACATCTGAAAAATCCTTTTGGCTATTCGCTAATTCATCAAATAGGGGTTTTAAATTGTCTGGCAATTCGCCTGCACCGTGCGTTGAAGTGACAATCAGCCAAATTTTCTCGTTTTCAATGTCAGATAAATTTGGTCCGTGAAAAAGTGCGGTGGAAAAACCTTGAGTTTCTAAAACATCGTTTAAATGCTCGGCAACATATTCCGCCCCACCTAAAGTGCTGCCTGAAAGAATACAAATGTGCATTTTATTATCCTATATTTATTTTCTTCTCAAAGAGAAAAGAAAATTATTGAAATGATTAATAATAAAAAGGCTTAGAAAATCTAAGCCTTTTATTACGATTAAACGTTATCAAACTTACCAAGTAATGAACGAATATGCTCTTGCCAGTTACGATGTTCGTTTTTCAGCTGTTCATTTTCAGTTTGTAAGTTTTCGATATTTCTTTGAGATTCTGCGTTTTTCTCTTTTAATTCTTCAACTTCTAATTGAAGTAATTGGATAGTTTCTACCGCTTGTTTAATTTTTTCTTCAAGCTGGTCTAAAATTTCTAAAGACATAATGATTTCCTTTTAAATATGGGTAAGTTTAGGGGTATTTTACCCAGTAAATTTACCTTTTTAAAGCATTGAATAAAAATTTATTATGCAAACGATTACTCAGTGATAGAATGATGCTATTTTTGCCATAATCTTGAAAAATAAGCAGAAGGAGAATAATAATGAATCGAGCATTAGCCATTGAATTTTCACGAGTAACAGAAGCAGCCGCTCTAGCAGCTTACACGTGGCTTGGTCGAGGAGATAAAAATGCGGCAGACGATGCAGCGGTAAAAGCGATGCGTTATATGCTGAATTTGATTCATATGGACGCTGAAATCGTTATAGGAGAGGGCGAAATTGATGAAGCCCCAATGCTTTATGTTGGCGAAAAAGTCGGTTCTGGCTTAGGGGAATTAGTTTCTATCGCAGTAGATCCTATTGATGGTACACGTATGACCGCAATGGGGCAATCTAATGCTATTTCTGTCTTGGCTGCAGGTGGCAAAAATACCTTTTTAAAAGCACCTGATATGTATATGGAAAAATTAGTGGTGGGTTCAAATGTAAAAGGCATCATTGATTTAAATTTACCACTGGAACAAAATCTTCGCCGCATCGCATCTAAGCTAGGAAAATCCCTTTCTGACCTTACCGTAATGGTATTAGCCAAACCACGTCACGATGCCGTAATTAAACAAATACATAACTTGGGCGCGAAAGTATTGGCAATTCCTGATGGCGATGTGGCAGGTTCTGTGCTTTGCTGCTTACCTGATGCTGAAGTCGATCTTCTTTATGGAATTGGTGGTGCGCCAGAAGGCGTGGCAGCTGCTGCAGCCATTCGAGCATTAGGTGGTGATATGCAAGCTCGTTTAATCCCACGCAATGAAGTAAAAAGCGACACCGAAGAAAATAAAAAAATTGCAGCTAATGAGATTCAACGCTGTGCAGCATTGGGCGTAAAAGTGAATGAAGTGTTAAAACTTGAAGATCTCGTGCGTGATGACAATCTTGTATTTACTGCAACAGGCATTACCAATGGCGATTTGCTTAAAGGCATTTCCCGAAAAGGCAATTTAGCCAGTACTGAAACCATTTTAATTCGAGGAAAATCCCGCACAATTCGTAAAATTCAATCTATTCATTATTTGGATGACCTTTATAAAATTTTGAATATTTAGTATTAGAAACAAAAAAAATCGCACCTTTAACAGTGCGATTTTTTGTTGTCTTAGTTTAGGACATTCTGCCGTTTTCTATGCCAATTACCTGATCGCAAATAGCCATGGTAGATTGGCGGTGGCTGACGAGAATAATCAATTTTTCAGCTTTCACATCGAGTAATGATTTCAAAATCATTGCTTCGTTTAAGCTATCCAAATTACTGGTTGGCTCATCGAGTAAAATAATCGGTGCATTATGCAAGAATGCTCGGGCAATACCGATACGCTGTTTTTCACCGTCAGAGAGATTGCCGCCCAATTCTGTCATTTTTGTTTGATAACCTTGTGGTAAGCTTAAAATGAAATCATGAATTGAAGCTTTCTTCGCTGCTTCCATAATTTCTTCTAAGGTTGCATCACGGCGAGCAAGACGGATATTTTCCTCGATGGTTTCGTTGAAAATATAGGTTTGCTGAGTAATGTACGCCATATTGTCACGTAAGCTACGGGTGTTGATATTTGGCAAAGTTTCACCGTTAATTTTAATGCTACCTGATTTAGGATCGTAAAAACGCATCAGCAATTTCAATAAGGTACTTTTACCGCTACCACTTCTGCCGTGAATACCTAAGATTTCGCCTTTTTTCACAGATAAGCTGACATCCGATAAAATTTGTTCTTCGCCGTAAGCGAAGTTTACATTCTCAACATCAATGCAAGAAACATCTTTTAAATCTACCGCACTTTCTACATCTTTTAACTCTGGCTCTTCCGCTAATAAACTTAATACTCGTTCGCCAGAAGCCAAAGTTTGTAATAAGTTGCTTGAAAGGTTACTTAAGGCGATAACTGGCCCATAGCTCGACATCAATAAAATCACGCCAACTAAAAAGGCAGCGAAATCAATTTTATCTAAGCTAAATAAAATTAAGCCAGTAAACAGCATAATAATGTTGAAAACAGATACTGCCACTTCAGTATAAACACGAACTTTCGCTTCTTGGTCTTTAATACGCTCAAACGCCGTATCGATTTTTTGGCTGCGTTGTTGAATTTCTGCTAAACGTTGTTGTGCATAACCGAAAAGCTGAATTTCTTTCATACCACGCACGCTGTCGAGGAAGAAGTCGTTCATTTCGCCCACTAATTCACGATAACGTCTGCCATCTTCACGTGCCAATTTGGTGGTAATAATCGGTAAAATCACGCCAACTGTTAAATAAGCAGCCAATGCCACAAGTACAAACCAGCTTGAAAGCTGGGCAAAGACCAACAATAAAATCGCAGAGGTAAAGAATGCGATCATAATTGGTGCAATGGTGTGCGCATAAAACACTTC
Organism: Haemophilus sp. HMSC071C11; assembly: GCF_001837655.1. NCBI lineage: Bacteria > Pseudomonadati > Pseudomonadota > Gammaproteobacteria > Pasteurellales > Pasteurellaceae > Haemophilus > Haemophilus sp. HMSC071C11. Next base: position 49,355 of record NZ_KV833397.1, read on the forward strand.
GAGTAACTCAATATCATTGGTGACTAATGACACTAATTGCCCCGCTTGTTTATCTTGCAACTTCACAAAAGCTAGGCGACGCAAAGAAGAAAACACTTTGTCACGCAATAATGCCAATAATTTAAAGGCGATATAATGCCCAGACATTTGCTCTAAATAACGCAATGCTCCACGAGCCACCGCCAATACGATAAGTGCGGTCAAAATGCCAGAGAAACTTAAATAGGTGTCAAAGTTAAGAAGATTCACTAACCCCATCGCACCCAGCACCATAATAAAGATGGCAGCTAGGAAACCGAGCGTACCCATAGTAATGGTAAACGCCATAATGTGCGCAAGTGGAGTCACTAATTTCAACAAATGCCCCATTACAACAAAACCATTTTTACGCATTTGCCACCTCTCTAATTTGTTCTAAATCTTTTTGTTGTTGGAACATTTCAGCATACGCACCTTGTTTTGCCATTAAGCTTTCGTGTGTGCCTTGCTCAATCAATTTGCCTTGGTCAAGTACGTTAATACAGTCCGCATTTACCGCATTCGCCAAGCGGTGAGAAATCATCACAATGGTTTTTTGTTGTTTAAATTGCTGAATGAACTGCAAAATAATTTCTTCGCTTTCCACATCAATGTTACTGGTCGCTTCATCAAAAATATAAAGCTCGGCATTGTGTAATAAAGCACGCGCTAAGGCTAAACGTTGAATTTGACCGCCCGATAAATTCGCACCTCGGCTTAAGAGTTGCATATCTAATCCGCCATTTTCGCGTACAAATTGGGCAAGATTCACTTGTTCTAAACACGCATAAATTTGTTCATCTGTAGCATCAATTTTCGCCATCGTCATATTTTCACGCAGTGAGCCTTTAAACACATAACTGCTATGGCTCACCAATGATACTTTTTGATAGAAAGAAGTGCAGTCAATATTGAGGGCGTTTTGTCCATTAAACAAAATCTCTCCTTGTTGCGCTTTATTAAAGCCCATCAATAACGAAACTAAAGTTGATTTACCGCAACCACTTTTACCCACAAATACAGAAAGTTGGTTTGGTAAGATACTCAAATCTAAACCTGTAATTGCTGGTTTTTCTTCACTATAAGAAAAATGCAGATCTTTAATTTCCACTTGAAGGTTATTTTTTGCCTCAAAATTTACCGCACTTTGTTGGGTTTCCACTGGCGTATCAAGCAATGTGAAGATCTTATCTGAAGCCGCTTTACCATTCATCGCAACATGGAAGAATGAACCAAGCAAACGAAGTGGAATAAAGAACTCAGAAGAAAGGAGAATAAATAAAATCACGCCTAACACGCTGAGTTGTGCATCTTGGAATTGCAATAATGCAGTTAAAATCCCAATTGCCGCGCCGCCATAAGCGAGTAAATCCATAAGAGAAACCGAGTTAAGCTGCATAGTAAGCACTTTCATGGTTATTTTGCGGAAATGCTCAGCCTCTTTATCCATCGCTTTCGCTTTATAAGTATCGTCTTGATAGATTTTTAGCGTAATTAAACCCTGTAAGTTATCTAAAAAGCTACTGCCTAATCCCACATAAATCGACCAATATTTTGCCAAAAGTTTTTTCGCAATTTTATTCACCGCAATAATTGACATAGGGATAAGCGGCACACAAATCAACAAAATCACGGCAGTTTTAAAACTGAAAAAAATCAGGAAAGCAAAGAGTGTAAGCGGTGCAAGCAAGCTATAAAAAAGCTGCGGCAAATAACGCCCAAAGTAGATTTCAAGCTGTTCTACACCTTCTGATGCCACTTGGATAATGCTTGAAGTGGATTGCTGATTCACTTGGTTAAGCGGCATAGAAGCCAATTTACGATAAATAAGGCTACGCAATTCATGCTTCACTTTTGTGCTGGCAAAATAAGACGCCTGCACTGATTTTTTACCCGCAAAAGCACGTAATGCCAATGCTGCAATCAAAAGGATGCCCAAAATGACCGCACTTAACGGGCTTAATTCGTGAAAATAAGCAGCTTGTAAAATATAAGAAAACACGACAGCACTAATAATCCCGCCAACTAACGCCACCCAATTCCACAACACTGTGACGCCAATCCATTTTTTGCTGTCAGCCACCGTGTTAATTAGGCGTTTATCTATCATCATAATGATTGCTCCTAAAATAAAAAG
>NZ_KV833398.1:0-24085 GCF_001837655.1 Haemophilus sp. HMSC071C11
TCTATGGAATATGATTTAAATGCACTTTATTTCTTACAAAAACATTATGGTGTAAATATTTACTGTATTTCGCCAGAAAGTCCTCTATGTAATTATTTTCCTTTATCACCACTGAATAACCCATTTACTTTTATTCCCGAAGAAAAGAAAAATTACACACAAGATATTTTAATTCCGCCAGAGTCAGTGTATAAAAAAATTGGTATATATTCCAAACCAAGAATTTACCAAAATCTGATTTTTCGGTTGTTCTGGGATATATTACGTTTACCTAATGATATAAAAAAAGCTTTGAAAGCAAAGAAAATGAGACTACGCAAATAAACCTGAGGTATAATGCCTCGTTTTCTTCAACATAAGACAACAACCTATATTAGGATTAGGTGCAGTAAATTGCACCTTTTTTATAAAATCATATACCGTGCAAAATTGCACCTTACTCGAAGCATTAGATAATGAAAAACGAAATCAATATTAAAAAACTCCGTAACATCGCAATCATTGCGCACGTAGACCATGGTAAAACCACTCTTGTAGATAAACTTCTGCAACAATCTGGTACTTTTGAATCTGCACGTGGTGATGTAGATGAACGCGTTATGGACTCAAATGATCTTGAAAAAGAACGTGGCATTACAATTCTTGCAAAAAATACCGCGATTAACTGGAATGACTACCGTATTAACATCGTGGATACTCCAGGACACGCCGACTTCGGTGGCGAAGTTGAACGTGTGCTTTCTATGGTAGATTCTGTTCTATTAGTTGTTGATGCGTTTGACGGCCCAATGCCACAAACGCGTTTCGTGACTCAAAAAGCATTTGCTCACGGATTAAAACCAATCGTCGTGATCAATAAAGTTGATCGCCCTGGTGCGCGTCCTGACTGGGTTGTAGATCAAGTATTTGATTTATTTGTCAATCTTGGTGCAAGCGATGAACAGTTAGACTTCCCAATTATCTATGCTTCAGCATTAAATGGTGTTGCAGGTCTTGAACACGAAGATTTAGCCGAAGATATGACGCCATTATTTGAAGCTATTGTGAAATATGTAGAACCGCCCAAAGTAGAACTTGATGCGCCATTCCAAATGCAAATTTCACAATTAGACTATAACAACTATGTAGGTGTCATCGGCATTGGTCGTATTAAGCGCGGTGCGATTAAACCAAATCAACCTGTTACTATCATCAATAGTGAAGGAAAAACTCGTCAAGGTCGTATCGGTCAAGTACTTGGTCATCTTGGTTTACAACGTTATGAAGAAGACGTTGCTTATGCAGGCGATATTGTTGCGATCACTGGTTTAGGAGAATTAAACATTTCAGATACGATTTGTGATATTAACGCAGTGGAAGCATTGCCATCATTAACGGTTGATGAACCAACAGTCACCATGTTCTTCTGTGTAAACACCTCTCCATTTGCAGGGCAAGAAGGAAAATATGTCACATCGCGTCAAATTCTTGAACGCTTAAATAAAGAATTGGTTCACAACGTAGCGTTACGCGTAGAAGAAACCCCAAACCCAGATGAATTCCGTGTTTCTGGTCGTGGAGAATTACATCTTTCTGTGTTAATCGAAAATATGCGTCGTGAAGGTTATGAACTTGCGGTTTCTCGCCCTAAAGTAATCTATCGTGATATTGACGGTAAAAAACAAGAGCCATACGAACAAGTAACTATCGATGTGGAAGAACAGCATCAAGGTTCTGTAATGGAAGCATTGGGTATTCGTAAAGGCGAAGTTCGTGATATGTTGCCAGATGGCAAAGGCCGTGTTCGTTTAGAATACATTATTCCTAGCCGCGGATTAATTGGCTTCCGTGGTGACTTTATGACGATGACTTCTGGCACAGGCTTACTTTACTCAAGTTTTAGCCACTATGATGAAATTAAAGGTGGAGATATTGGCCAACGTAAAAATGGTGTATTAATCTCGAACGCAACAGGTAAAGCACTGGGTTATGCATTATTTGGCTTACAAGAACGTGGTAAGTTAATGATTGATGCAAACGTGGAAGTTTATGAAGGTCAAATTATCGGTATTCATAGCCGTTCAAACGACTTAACTGTAAACTGCTTGCAAGGTAAAAAACTGACGAATATGCGTGCTTCAGGTAAAGACGATGCGATTGTGCTGACTACACCTGTAAAATTCAGTCTTGAACAAGCCATTGAATTTATCGATGACGATGAATTAGTGGAAGTGACACCTGAGTCGATTCGTATCCGTAAAAAACTTTTAACGGAAAACGATCGTAAACGTGCAAATCGTACAACGACAAGTACTAGCACGCATTAATAAATAAAGCTAAACGCTAAAATTTAGAAAAAATTAACCGCACTTTGGGGATACAACTAAAGTGCGGTTATTTTATGCTCAATTTACTAAGGAGAAAGTCTTTCTCTAATCCAATTATCACTTTCTTTACGATAACGAATGCGATCATGTAAACGGCTTGGACGCCCCTGCCAAAATTCCACGGTTTCTGGCACAACTAAATAGCCGCCCCAATAATCTGGTCGAGGCACCTTTAACGGATGTTTAGCTGCAACCAATGCTGCTTTTGCTAGCAACGATTTATAATTAGAAATCACCGCACTTTGCTCACTTGCCCAAGCTCCTATACGACTGGTATAAGGTCGGGTAGCAAAATATTTATCGGATTGTTCTGCTGGAATTTTAACCGCCTTACCTTCAATCCGCACTTGGCGTTCCAATTCAGGCCAAAAGAAAGTCAGCGCGACATAAGGATTGCGCTCAATACAACCGCCTTTTCGACTAAGATAATTCGTAAAAAAGACAAAACCTTGCTCATTGACTTCTTTTAACAAAACCATTCGGCTATTTGGGCGACCTTGTTCATCAACAGTCGCAATATTCATTGCGGTTGGCTCATTGACTTGAGCATGAATAGCCTCTTTCTGCCACTGTTCAAATTGCGAAATTGGATTTTTATGGCAATCATGTTGTGAAAGCACTCGTTTAGTATATTCATCACGAATATTGTGTAACTCCATTTTCTCTCCTTTCAAATTTGATGAAAAACGCAAATAGAATAAAGGCTGTAAAATCATTCGTCAATTTTCACAAAATATAAAACTCAAATGTCATCGACTCTTGCAATTATTAGAAATATGCGTATCATCTAACCCCCTATATTCAACCTCGGGTTCCCTAACCCCGATTTATTTAAACTAAAAAGGTACAACATGAAATTAACCTCTCCGATCTTTAATGATCAACAAAAACGTCGTGCAATCATCTGGCTCAGCTTTTTCCACATATTCATCATTGCAGCGAGCAATTACTTTGTACAAATCCCTTTTGAAATCACGCTAAAATTAACCGCACTTGGTGCAGCAAACGATTTTTCTTTCCACAGCACTTGGGGAACGCTCACATTCCCATTTATCTTTTTAGCTACCGATTTAACCGTACGCATTTTCGGTGCGGAAGATGCGAGAAAAATCATCTTCGTGGTGATGTTTCCTGCACTTATTGTAAGTTACGTCATATCTGTTTTATTCTCTGAAAGCAAATTCCAAGGTTTCGAATCATTAACGCATTTTGATCTGTTTGTATTCCGTATTGCTATTGCGAGCTTTGCCGCTTACGTTATAGGACAATTGCTTGATGTGATCGTATTTAACCGCTTACGCCAGTTAAAAACTTGGTGGGTGGCGCCAACTAGCTCAATGACATTTGGCTCAATGGCGGATACATTCGTTTTCTTCAGTGTAGCCTTCTATCAAAGTGCAGATCCGTTCATGGCTGAACACTGGGCACAACTCGGTTTTGTAGATTACCTATTTAAGCTATTTGTCGGCATTATATTATTCGTACCAGCCTATGGCGTAGTATTAAATGTTATTTTACGAAAATTACAAATGCTCGTAACAGAACACGTTCCTGCATAAAATTTTTACCGCGCTTTTCATACTTTAAAAATATCTATAAAAAGTCATCACTGTTATAGTGCTGGGGAAAGATCGTTAAGTTCTTCAATTTTAAAATATCCTTAAAATATACAGTGATAATTTTATCCCCGTCTTGCATTATCCTCCTTACAGTGTCAAACTCTCCGCACTTTTTAAAACTGTAAAAAATAATGACAAAAAAACGTAAAAACTTAATCAGCCAAGATCCTCATTACAAACGAGAATTGGAAAAATACGGCAATCCAATCCCGAGCCGTGAATTTATTTTAAGCGTTATTCGAGACAATAATGCACCGATGAATCGGGATGAAATTTTGACCGCACTTTCCATTCGAAATGAAGAGCAAATAGAAGCGATGCGTCGCCGATTACGCGCGATGGAAAATGATGGCCAATTAGTGTTCACCAAACGTAAACGCTATGCCTTACCAGAAAAATTAGATTTATTTAAAGGCACGGTAATTGGTCATCGCGAAGGTTTTGGTTTTTTACAGGTCGATGGCAAAAAGGATGATTTATTCATTCCAAACCATCAAATGCAAAGAGTCATGCATGGAGATTTTGTCTTAGCGCAACTTGCTGGATTAGATCGTCGTGGTCGCCGTGAAGTGCGAATTGTGCGCGTATTAGAAAGCCGTAAAAAACAAATTGTGGGTCGTTTTTTCTTAGAAAACGGTTTTGGCTATGTAGTGCCTGATGACAGCAGAATTGGCAGAGATATTCTCGTGCCTAATGAACATCGTAATGGTGCTCGCATGGGACAAGTTGTGGTTGTCGAGTTGCAAGAACGTTCTGCCAGTTTTAACCAGCCAATTGGCGTGATCACTGAAATCCTAGGCGATAATATGGCGAAAGGAATGGAAGTGGAAATCGCCTTGCGTAACCACGATATTCCCCATAAGTTTCCAAGTGCGGTGGAAAAATACGTAAAAAAATTCACTGAAGAAGTGCCTGAAGAAGCAAAAAAAGGCCGTGTGGATTTACGCAATTTACCGCTTGTGACCATTGATGGCGAAGATGCGCGGGATTTTGATGATGCCGTTTATTGTGAAAAACATGGCAAAGGCTGGAAACTTTGGGTGGCGATTGCGGATGTTAGTTATTACGTACGTTTACGTTCCGCTTTGGATGTAGAAGCGCATAATCGTGGTAACTCGGTCTATTTTCCGAACCGAGTTGTACCAATGCTACCTGAAATTTTATCCAACGGCTTATGCTCTCTGAACCCACAAGTGGATCGTTTGTGTATGGTTTGTGAGATGCAAATTTCTGCCAAAGGTAAGCTCACAGATTATCGCTTTTATGAAGCGGTGATGAATTCTCACGCCCGCCTCACTTATACCAAAGTCGCAAAAATGCTTGAGGGCGATGAAGAATTACGCACTCGTTATTCTACGCTGGTGCCTCATTTAGAAGAACTTTATAAACTCTATCAAGCTTTACTTGGTGCGCGTCATCAACGTGGTGCGATCGATTTTGAAACCATTGAAACTAAGTTTATTTTCAATGCAATGGGGAGAATTGAGCGTATTGAACCCGTTGTTCGTAACGATGCCCACAAAATCATTGAGGAATGTATGATTCTTGCGAATATCGCAGCAGCCAATTTTATGGAAAAACATAAAGAGCCTGCGTTATATCGTATTCATGCCACCCCGAGCAAAGAAAAATTAACATCGTTCCGCGCTTTTTTAGGTGAGTTTGGTTTAACTTTAGAAGGTGGATTGAAGCCAACCACAAAAGACTATGCTACTCTCTTAGAACAAGTTAAAGAACGGTCTGATCATGAACTTATTCAAACAATGTTGCTACGTTCATTAAGTCAAGCCGTCTATCACGCTGATAATATTGGGCACTTTGGTTTGGCTTTGGAAGAGTATGCACACTTTACTTCGCCAATTCGCCGTTATCCTGACTTAACACTTCATCGAGGCATCAAATATTTACTCGCTAAAGAACAAGGCGCAAAACGTAAAACCACCGATACAGGCGGTTATCATTACTCTTTTGATGAAATGGATTTACTTGGCAATCACTGTTCAATGACGGAACGCCGTGCCGACGACGCAACTCGTGAAGTGGCTGATTGGCTGAAATGTGAATATATGCAAGATCATGTCGGTGGCGAATTTAGCGGTGTTATTTCATCTGTGACGGGATTTGGTTTATTTGTACGCTTAGATGATTTATTCATCGATGGTTTAGTCCATATTTCCACCTTAGAAAACGATTATTACCAATTCGATGCAGCAAAACAGCGTTTAATTGGCGAAAATAGCAGAATGCAATATCGCTTAGGCAATAAAGTTCGTATCAAAGTTGAAGCAGTACATTTAGAAAATAAAATGGTCGATTTCTCGCTGATGGGGAGTGAACGTAAACCTCGTCGTGCTGGAAAAACGGCGAAAGAAAAAGCCAAGAAAGTCTTTAAAGAACTACCGTCTAAAACATCCCAGAAACGAAAAAGTGCGGTAAAAAAGAAAGATGTTTTGAAGAAAGCATCTAGAAAACGAAAATAATTCACTTCCTATTGTAAAAATGAATTAAAAATTCAAATAAGAAAAAGAGAAATTTATGTCAGAACAAATCTACGGTATTCACGCGGTTAATAGTATTTTAACCCATTCGCCAGAGCGTCTAATTGAAGTCTTCGTACTTAAAAGACGTGAAGATAAACGCCTACAGCCACTCTTAAATGAGCTTTATTCCCTGGGAATTGGTGTGCAATTTGTTAATCGACAAACACTTGATAAAAAAGCCGATGGTGAGGTTCATCAGGGTGTCATTGCTCGAGTACAAGCGGCAAAAGAACTTAATGAAAATGATCTTGATGAAATTCTTGCGAATAAACAAAATCCGCTTTTATTAGTTTTGGATGGCGTGACGGATCCACACAACTTGGGTGCCTGCCTGCGAACAGCGGATGCAGCGGGCGCAGTGGCAGTGATCGTACCGAAAGATAAATCCGCACAATTAACATCTATCGCACGTAAAGTTGCTTGTGGCGCGGCAGAAACCGTGCCGTTAATTCGTGTAACCAATCTTTCTCGCACACTGCGCGATTTACAGCAAAACCATAATATTTGGGTGGTTGGCACTGCTGGCGAAGCCACTGAAACCATTTATCAAAGCAAACTGACAGGACCACTAGCACTTGTTATGGGAGCCGAAGGCGAAGGAATGCGTCGTTTAACGCGTGAACATTGCGATCAACTGATTAGTATTCCAATGGCTGGTTCAGTTTCATCATTAAATGTATCTGTCGCAACAGGGGTATGTTTATTTGAAATTGCACGTCAGCGTTTAGGTTCATAAGAAAAGTGCGGTAAATTTACCGCACTTTTTTTAATACCTATTGTCTAGCTTGAACTTCTGCGTTGGCGTAATCAATGGTAACAACCTTACCAGGTAATAACGCACCAGATAGAATTTGTTGTGCCAAGCTGTTTTCGATCTCTTGTTGAATAGCACGTTTCAATGGACGTGCACCATAAATTGGGTCATACCCCACTTCACCAATGAAATCTAATAAAGCGTCGGTAAACACTAATTCATAGCCACGAGTTTCCATACGTTTTGCTAAGCGTTCTAATTGGATACTTGCAATCGCACGAATATTCTCTTTACCAAGCGGATGGAATACCACAGTTTCGTCAATACGGTTGATGAATTCGGGACGGAAATGTTGGCTTACCACTGACATCACTAAGGCTTTCATTTCGCTATAGCTTTCGTCTTTGTTACCTTGGATTAAATCAGAACCCAAGTTAGAGGTCATAATTACCACCGTATTACGGAAGTCCACAGTACGACCTTGCCCGTCAGTTAAACGACCATCATCCAATACTTGTAATAAGATATTGAATACATCCGCATGGGCTTTTTCAACTTCATCTAATAAGATCACTGAATATGGACGACGACGAACAGCCTCAGTTAAATAACCGCCTTCTTCATAGCCGACATAGCCTGGAGGCGCACCCACTAAACGAGAGACACTGTGCTTTTCCATAAACTCTGACATATCAATGCGCACCATCGCATCTTCACTATCAAACAAGAATTTAGCCAAAGTTTTGCAAAGCTCTGTTTTACCCACACCTGTTGGCCCTAGGAACAAGAATGAACCAATTGGGCGATTAGGATCGGAAAGACCAGCACGACTACGACGAATCGCGTTTGCTACCGCATCAACTGCTTCTTCTTGACCAATCACTCGTTTATGTAGTTCATCTTCCATGCGCAAGAGTTTTTCTTTCTCGCCTTCCATCATTTTGGATACAGGAATACCTGTGGCTTTAGAAAGCACTTCTGCGATTTCTTCATCCGTGACACGATAGCGTAAAAGCGTCATTTCTTTTCCTTCGCTGGTTTCAGCTTGCTCGAGTTGCTTTTCAAGAGCAGGGATGCGTCCATATTGCAACTCTGACATTTTCGCTAAATCACCCGCGCGACGAGCTTGTTCTAGTTCGGTTTTTGCAGTATCTAATTCTTGTTTAATATGTTGAGAGCCAGAAAGCGTTGCTTTTTCAGATTTCCATACTTCTTCAAGTTCGGCGTATTCACGTTCTTTTTCAGCCAATTCTTTCTCTAACATTTCTAAACGTTTGCGACTTGCTTCGTCTTCTTCTTTTTGTAATGCCTGTTGTTCCAATTTTAATTGGATAATTCGACGTTCAAGGCGATCAAGCGGTTCAGGTTTAGAATCTATTTCCATACGAATGCTAGACGCCGCTTCATCGATCAAATCAATGGCTTTATCCGGCAATTGACGATCGGAAATATAACGATGTGAAAGCGTTGCGGCAGCGACAATCGCAGGGTCAGTAATATCCACGTGATGATGAATTTCATAGCGTTCTTTCAAACCACGTAAGATAGCAATGGTATCTTCTACACTTGGTTCGTCCACAAATACTTTTTGGAAACGGCGCTCAAGTGCGGCATCTTTTTCGATATATTGACGATATTCGTCTAACGTTGTTGCACCCACGCAATGTAATTCACCGCGCGCTAAACTTGGTTTTAATAAGTTACCCGCATCCATCGCACCATCGGTTTTACCCGCGCCGACCATAGTATGAATTTCATCAATAAAGAGGATCACGCGACCTTCTTCTTTAGAAAGTTCATTGAGCACCGCTTTTAAACGTTCTTCAAATTCTCCGCGATATTTTGCACCAGCAATCAATGCGCCCATATCTAATGAAAGCACACGTTTATTTTTCAAACCTTCTGGCACTTCGCCGTTTACGATACGCTGTGCCAAGCCTTCGACAATCGCCGTTTTCCCTACACCTGGTTCACCAATTAACACAGGGTTATTTTTGGTACGACGTTGTAATACTTGAATGGCTCGACGAATTTCTTCATCACGCCCAATTACAGGATCAAGTTTGCCACTTTCTGCACGAGCGGTTAAATCAATCGTATATTTTTCAAGAGCTTGTCTGCTTTCTTCTGCATTTTGATCGTTCACGTTTTGTCCCCCTCTAATGTGCTGAATAGCTTGCGAAATTTGTTCTTTTTTCGCACCGCACTTTTTCAAAATATCGCTGATCGTTCCTCGTTCTTCTAAAGCTGCAAGCAAAAACAATTCGCTCGAAATAAATTTATCTTGGTTTTGCTGTGCGAATTTATCGCATAGATTAAGTAAATTAATAAGCTGGCGTGAAAGTTGTACATCTCCACCATTGCCAATCACTTGCGGCAATTTATTTAGTTCTGTCTTTAATTCATTACGCAATAAAGCCACATTTACGCCACTTGCTGTCAAAATTGGCGCAATAGAGCCGCCCTGTTGATTTAAAAGTGCGGTCAATAAATGCACGGGTTCAATAAATTGATTGTCTTTTCCGATAGCAAGTGATTGTGCTTCGCTTAACGCTTCTTGGAATTTTGTCGTAAATTTTTCAATGTTCATACGCTTTCCTCAATTTTATTTCGGCTTTCGCCATTCGCATAAACTAAGTAAGCTCGGTTGAATAAATTTCAAGAGAAAAAATGAAATATTTTGATTTTATCTATCAATAAGATTTTGATGATAGGTTTTAATCCACCAAAATATCAAACAGTGGCACATCCCAATGCTCAGTGGGAAGATTTTCTACTTGCTGACATTGGTGCGCTAAACCAACTGGAATAAAAGACTTATTTTGCCAATTCTGCAACGTGCGATCATAAAATCCACCGCCCATACCAAGGCGATTTCCTTTTTTATCAAAAGCCACCAATGGCGTAAATAAAATATCCAGTTCATTTAATGGCAAAACATTTTGAACATTTAGCTTTGGCTCCCAAATGCCAAACTGATTTTGTTTCATTGGCGTATCAGGTAAATAGCGTAAAAACAATAAATAGTGTTTAGTAAAAGGATGTAAAACAGGCAAATACACATTTTTATTTTGCATCCACAGGGATTGGATTAAGGCTTTTGTTGAAATTTCACCATCAAAAGAAAAATATAATGCAATATTTTTGGCTTGTCGTTGCTCGATAAGATTTAACGCCTGTTGGGTCACTGATTGTGCTGCTTGTTGCTGTTGAAGTGCGGTTAAATTTGCGCGTATTTTTCGAATTTCAGCGCGGATTTGCTGGCGTTTTTGAGTATTCATAGAAATGAAAGGAGAAGATAGGACCCAGAGTGCCGCTGCGGGCAGTAGTCCTTGAACCCGACGGTTCAAGGAAATCAGTTGATACCGTTTTCAGGTTTCTTAGCCCAATGAACGAGTCAAAGGTTAAGCCTACACACCAACGATAGGAAACCAATTTATAAGATTTAAAGTATCGGCTCAGGGACATAGCCTACTGACGAACACTCCAGGTAATTCTTATGGGTTTATACTAGCCCAAATTCTCAGTATTGACTAGCATTTATTTGTCAAATTTAACGAGTTGCTTATAAAACGACAAAATGACTCTAATTTGATCATTAATTTAATGCGGTTCTTTTGTAACACGAATATTTTCTAATGAATGATCTAATTGTTGGATACCCGTTCTCAATACCTCTTCAATTTTAGCCGTTTTATTTTTTTCTTGGCTTAATTCAAAACTCAAATTGAGTGCCACAATAGAGAGCACACGATCAAGCTGAATAAGGCCTGTCTTTTCTTTCATTTCGGAAACCAATATATCTAAATTACGCGCAGCTTGGCGCAGTAATTCTTCTTGTTCAATGGGTACATTTAAACGCAAAACCTGACCCAAAACTAAAATTTCGACCAATTTTAACGACATTTGATTTCCTTAAATTAAATATTTGAATGGCTGATATTATGCCATAGCAAAAAATATTCGTCATAAATTTTACATTAAACCCGCCATTCGCTCATCACCATAAATTACGCTATAATGCCCACATTTTTCAGTTTAAAACGAGATTTTTATGGCCCAAATTGCAACAAATCCGCTTGTGCTAGTGGATGGTTCTTCTTATTTATATCGTGCATTTCATGCCTTTCCTTCTTTAACTAATGCCGCAGGTGAGCCAACAAACGCGATGTACGGCGTGTTAAATATGTTAAAACGCCTCATCTCACAAGTACAGCCCACTCATATAGCCGTTGTTTTTGATGCAAAAGGGAAAACATTTCGCGATGAAATGTTTGAACAGTATAAATCTCATCGCCCGCCAATGCCTGATGATTTACGCAAACAAATTCAGCCTTTGCACGATATGATTCGTGCATTGGGCATTCCGCTTTTAGTGGTGGAAGGGATTGAGGCAGATGATGTGATCGGTACTCTCGCACTACAAGCATCAAGTTTGGGTAAAAAAGTGCTCATTAGTACTGGCGATAAAGATATGGCACAGTTGGTGGATGACAATATTATGCTCATCAACACCATGAATAATAGCCTATTGGATCGTGAGGGTGTGATTGAAAAATACGGTATTCCACCTGAACTCATTATTGATTATCTCGCACTTATGGGCGATAGTGCAGATAACATTCCTGGCGTTGCTGGCGTGGGCGAAAAAACCGCACTTGGTTTACTACAAGGCATAGGAAGCATGGCTGAAATTTATGCCAATCTTGAAAAAGTAGCGGAACTGCCAATTCGTGGGGCGAAAAAACTAGGTGAAAAATTATTGGCTGAAAAACCCAATGCCGATCTTTCTTATACATTAGCAACCATCAAAACGGATGTTGAACTTAACGTGACAACAGATCAATTGTTGCTTGGAGAAAGCCAAAAGGATCAACTCATTGAATATTTTGCTCGCTACGAATTTAAACGCTGGCTTAATGAAGTGATGAATGGTGCTGACTCCATAACCCAAACCACTGAACAGCCAGTGAAAATGAACCAGTATCAGGCGACCTCACAAGATCAAAGTGCGGTGGAAAATACGCCTAAAATTCAAATCGATCGTACAAAATATGAAACCTTACTCACTCAAGCGGATTTAACGCGCTGGATTGAAAAACTCAATACAGCAAAACTCATTGCAGTGGATACTGAAACAGATAGCCTCGATTATATGTCTGCTAATTTAGTGGGTATATCTTTTGCTCTTGAAAATGGCGAAGCCGCTTATTTACCATTGCAATTGGATTATTTGGATGCGCCAAAAACACTCGAAAAATCGACCGCACTTGCGGCTATCAAACCCATTTTAGAAAATCCTGACATTCACAAAATTGGACAAAATATTAAATTTGATGAAAGCATTTTTGCCCGTCATGGCATTGAATTACAAGGTGTTGAATTTGATACGATGTTGCTTTCTTATACGCTAAATAGTACGGGTCGTCATAATATGGACGATTTAGCCAAACGTTATTTAGGTCATGAAACTATCGCATTTGAAAGCATCGCTGGAAAAGGAAAAAATCAGCTTACGTTTAATCAAATTCCATTAGAACAAGCCACTGAATACGCAGCAGAAGATGCGGATGTGACAATGAAATTACAACAAGCACTGTGGTTGAAATTGCAACAAGAACCAACGCTTGTTGAATTGTATAAAACAATGGAATTACCATTACTTCATGTGCTTTCTCGCATGGAACGTACAGGCGTTTTGATTGATAGTAATGCCCTCTTTATGCAATCTAACGAAATTGCCACAAGATTAACCGCACTTGAAGAACAAGCTTACGAATTAGCAGGTCAGCCATTTAATTTGGCTTCCACCAAACAATTACAAGAAATTTTGTTCGATAAACTTGGCCTACCTATTTTACAAAAAACGCCAAAAGGTGCGCCATCAACGAATGAAGAAGTATTGGAAGAATTAGCCTATAGCCACGAATTACCCAAAATTTTGGTCGAACATCGTGGGTTGAGCAAACTTAAATCCACTTACACGGATAAACTGCCTCAAATGGTCAACTCACAAACGGGACGAGTGCATACCTCTTATCATCAAGCGGTGACAGCGACAGGACGTTTATCATCAAGTGATCCAAACTTACAAAATATCCCGATTCGGAATGAAGAAGGTCGTCGTATTCGACAAGCATTTATCGCACGTGAAGGTTATTCTATTGTCGCTGCTGACTATTCTCAAATTGAGCTACGCATTATGGCACATCTTTCTGGCGATCAAGGCTTAATTAACGCCTTCTCTCAAGGCAAGGATATTCATCGCTCCACGGCTGCTGAAATCTTCGGTGTATCATTAGATGAAGTCACCAGCGAGCAACGTCGCAATGCTAAAGCGATTAATTTCGGCTTAATTTATGGGATGTCCGCGTTTGGACTTTCACGCCAACTTGATATTTCTCGTCCTGATGCAAAAAAATACATGGATTTATATTTCCAACGCTATCCGAGTGTACAGCAATTTATGACCGATATCCGTGAAAAAGCGAAAGCACAAGGCTATGTGGAAACGTTATTTGGTCGCCGTTTATATTTACCTGATATCAATTCTAGCAACGCAATGCGTCGTAAAGGGGCAGAACGCGTAGCGATAAATGCACCGATGCAAGGCACAGCTGCGGATATTATTAAACGAGCGATGATTAAACTTGATGAAGTAATCTATCACGATCCCGACATTGAAATGATTATGCAAGTACACGATGAATTAGTGTTTGAAGTGCGGTCAGAAAAAGTCGAGTTTTTCCGTGAACAAATTAAACAACAAATGGAAGATGCATCGGAATTAGTTGTTCCGTTGATCGTAGAAGTCGGTGTAGGTCAAAATTGGGATGAAGCGCATTAATTGGATAAGTAAGAATGAATTTAGAAAGACTTAACGAAATTGAAAAACCATTACTCCACATCGTTAAACACGATGTTGTGCCAGCCCTAGGCTGTACCGAACCCATTTCTCTTGCACTCGCATCTGCTACAGCGGCGAAATATTTAGGCAAAACACCTGAACGCATTGAAGTAAAAGTTTCGCCTAATCTGATGAAAAATGGATTGGGCGTTGCAGTGCCAGGAACAGGTATGGTTGGATTGCCTATTGCTGCGGCAATGAAGGTATTGTCGAACACGATCTTGATCGAACTATTGATAATCTCTGCGCTATTGCATCAAAAAGTATGCAGCATATCGACAGACAGGTTATCGAAATTATAGTAAGCAAGCCTTGTCCTTAATGAAAATAAAGTGCGGTAAAAAAATAAAGAAATTTCAATTTCACTCGAACTTATCGTAAACAAAAGGGGTGAGTATAAATTTACACTCAACCCTTTATCTTCATTAAGAGACAATATTATTTATCACTTTCTTTTTCATGTGGATTGCCTTTGACACCAATATGAGAAATTTCCCCATTAGCATCAATCAAATAAGCTTGGCCAAAACCTCTTACAAAACGACCTGTTCCAAATGTAAGTTCAACTAAATCAAAATCAGTAAATTCACGAATTGTTTTAATTCCGCCTACATCATTCATAGTTTCGGCTAATTTATCTAAGACTTTTTCAACAATTGGATCTTCACGAGGAATAAAACGTGCACTTGCTTTATAACGTAAGCGAGTACGCACAATAATTGACTTCGCTTTGTTTTCATCTTCTAAAAACATCACTTCTACTTGATTTGGATTGCGTTTTAAATTCTCATAATGCTCTGCAATGGCACTGATATAAATATAATATTTTCCATCAAAGAAAATAATTGGTGCATAAGACGCCATCGGTAAGCCATCTTTATCTAAAGTAGAAAGCACACAGCTTTTAAACTCTTGACGAAATTCATCAATTTTAGCCTTAATACGATCGTAATTTGCTACTGGTTTATTTTCTACACAAAGATTGATGATAGCTTGCTTAATTGAACCTGCGTCAGCTTGTTGTGGAAATTCCACACGTAATGTTTTGCCACCATTATATTTAAAATCTAAACCAGCAAAATCTACATTAACTAACGTCACATCTGTGATTTCCTTTTCGCCACCAAATTTTTTACAAAGGGCAGCCATATCATCTTGATGATGATCATTCATATGAGTGATAATTCGATTGAAATCCATTTTTGTTCCTTATATTAACAATTAATTTTTATTATTCTACGGAATCATATCCGATAGAAATAATGCAGAGCATTATACTCAAGTTAAAGTTATTTAACATATTTTTTACAGAATAATCCTTGATAAATAAAAAGCCCTTATAAATAAGGGCTTAAAATAAGTAAATCAATATGAATTATTTACCATCAACACTCACACCATAAAAAGCGTCATAGCCAAATGGGCTTTGTACATAACCTTTTACACGAGGACTAAGTGGCGCAAAACCAACAGAGTGGGCAACTGGAATCCAAGGTGCTTGATTATGGACAATAACTTGAGCTTGTTTATAAAGTTTCGCACGTTCTTCCTTATTGGTTAATCCAATAGCCTCATTGAGTAAAGCATCAAATTCTGAATTATTGAAACGTGCCATATTAGAATTACCTATATTTGAGCTACCTAATAATGGGGATAAGAAATTATCAGGATCGCCATTGTCGCCAGACCAACCAAAGATACCCGCAGTTAATTCTCCCTCTTTTGCTCGTTTTCTATAATCAGCCCATTCATAAGTCACTGGGTTAGTTTTTACACCAATTTTCGCCCAATCCGCCATAATTAATTCAGCCATACGTTTTGGATTTGGATTAGAAGCACGAATAATAGGTTGAATCCAGAAATCAGTTTCAAAACCATTTGGATAACCCGCTTCTGCTAAAAGTTGTTTTGCTTTTTCTGGATCGTACGGATAATCTTGGATTTCATCATTATAACTCCAAATTGTTGGAGGAAGTGGGTTTTTAGCTGATATTCCTGCGCCTTGATAAACCGCTTCAATAATCGCTTTTTTATCCACTGCGTAATTCAACGCTTGGCGCACTTTGACATTATCAAACGGTGCTTTTTCGGTATTGAATGCGATATACGCTACGTTCAAACCTTTTTGTTCCAAAAGTTGTACTTTTGGATCGGTTTTCATTTTGGCTAAATCCGCTACATTTGGGAATAAAATTAAATCGCAAGTACCCGCCTGTAATTTTGCATAACGTGTTGTTGCATCAGGCACAATGCTAATGACTAAACGATCTAAAGGTGTTCTACCTTTCCAATAATTTTCATGCGCAACATATTGTATGGCTTGATCTGTTTTATAATCCACAAAAACAAAAGGGCCTGTCCCCACTGGGCGACTATCAAGCGTTTCTGGTTTACCCGCTTTCAGCATTGAATCAGCATATTCTGCAGAATAAATAGAAATAAAATCCATACCAAGACTAGCCAAGAAAGTCGCATCTGTCTTGTTTAAGGTAATACGAATTGTGTTATCGTCTACTTTCTCCACTGATTTCAACAATTCAGGGAATTTCATTGCTTTAAAATATGGATAAGTCCCCTTAGATACATTGTGATATGGATGATTTGGATCTAACTGACGTTGGAATGAAAATACAACATCATCTGCATTAAAATCACGTGTCGGGGTAAATTCTTTTGTTGTGTGGAATTTAACCCCTTTTCTCAAATGAAAAGTATAACTTAAGCCATCATCACTAATTTCCCAGCTTTCAGCTAAAGCTGGTTCAATATCCGTTGAGCCTTTTTTAAATTCAACTAAGCGGTTATACACTTGTTGTGAGCTTGCATTATAAGAAGTACCTTCAATTATTAACGCAGGGCTAAATCCCAATGGAGCTTTCGCTGTGCAATAAACGAAAGTATTATTTGACGAGGATTTTGCTTCAGTTTGAGCGGTAGATTTATTTGCCGAGCTAGATTGATCACAAGCTGCCAAAACAAGAGTTGCAGCGGCGAGAGTTAATGTTGCTTTTAGTTTCATAAGCATACCTCAATGTTAGGCAGGGAATGCCCCACCATTTATGGTTAAACGATGGAGCTATCTCCACCAACAAGAAATATCAATAAGATATAAGCAAATTTCCCTTTTTTTAAATAAAAAAATTCTATGGATTATAACAAATTAATCTAAGGATTCTTTCGTAAATGATCGCCATCATTTTTGTGTAATTTCATAAGCGACCAAACTAAGGCGATTGCAAAAAGTGATGAGGTTAAAAAAGTATAGCTAAAAGCCTGTTGTAAACCATCACTTGCGCTAAAAAAATGTCTATAGAGATTTAGAATTATCGATGAAATAGCAATACCAAATCCAATCCCAACTTGCTGTACAATACTTAATACGGTAGAGCCTGTGCCAGACTGTTGTTTTGAAAGATCGCCTACAGCCAGCGTATTAATTGAAGTAAAAATGATCGACATACAAGCCCCATACCACATAAGATTACAAATAATCCAAGTTAGAGAGCTTTGTTTATCTAACCAAGCCATTGAAATCACAGAACCTGCCATCAAAAGTGCGGATGAAATTAGCGTTGTTTTATAGCCCCAACGATTTAAAATTCGTCCAATTAATATTTTCAACATCACAGAAATTAACGCAATCGGTGCTAATAGCCAGCCAGACATTTCGGCACTGTAACCGAAAGATAATTGGAACATCAAAGGCAATAAAAAGGGAACGCCAGATGCAGATAATCGGATAAAAATATTGGCAATAATACCTAATCTAAATGTACGAGTTCGGAAAAGGGATAAAGGTAAAATGGCATTTTCATTGTTTTTAGCATAGCCACAATAAGTTACGAGTAACAGAATACCAACAACTAATATGCTATAAGTTACACTTGAATTATGCTGACTTTCTCCGAGTAAATCCAAACCAAGCGTAATACCAACTAACCCCAATGCAAAGAGTAAAAAACCTGTCCAATCTAATTTCTCTGCCTCGCCCTTGATATTGTTCATCACGCTGCCCGATGCCAAAATTCCTAGCGCACCAATTGGAATATTAATTAAAAAAATCCAGTGCCAACTGGCGTGAATGACTAACCATCCACCTAAAATAGGCCCTAGAATTGGCCCAATCAAACCTGCAGTTGCCATTAAATTCCAAGCATTCACTAATTGTTGTTTAGGGACAGCTTGAATAATAGCTAAACGCGCAACGGGCATCATAAAGGCACCGCCTATCCCCTGAATCACTCGGGCTAAAATAAGGCTCTCTAAATTAGAGGCCGCGGCACAAGCAACTGAACCTAAAATAAACGTGAAAACTGCACCACGAAAAACAGTCAATGTCCCAAATTTTGCCGCAGCCCAAGCGGTAAGAGGAATAAATAATGCAACAGCTAAAGAATAAGCAATAATCGCCATTTGCATTTCAAAGGCGGGTTTATGTAAATCGGAAGATATCGCGGGTAAAGCTGTATTTAGAATGGTCGCATCGAGGCTTTGCATAAAAAGTGCCATTGCTGCTACCCAAGCTAAACCGCGATAGGCATTGGATTCAGTAGTCATCGTGCTCCGTGAAAATGGTGCAACCAATTTTCAATAAAATCGGCAATTTGCGGAATGCGGTTAATATCCAACAAAGTGCGGTCAATTTCAAGGGAATAATTCGTTGCAACTGCGAGCACATATTCGTCAATTTCGGGTAAAGGTTTTGTCATTTCTTGACGATGGAGCAAAATCTTTGGAATTGGCTCTTGTTTAAAGCCTTCCACCAACACTAAATCCGTTAAAGTGCGGTCAAATTGTTGCGCTAAATAATCCAATGAAACAGGTTTTGGCGTTTCCGTCATAATCGCCCAGCGTTCATCATTCGCTACAATGACTTGAGAAGAACCCGCCTCTTTCATACGCCAGCTATCTTTTCCTTCTTTATCAACTTGCATATTGTGATGGCTATGTTTAATCACTGAAACGCGAATGTGACGAGCGATCAGTTCTGGAATAAGTTTTTCTAATAATGTTGTTTTACCACTACCGCTATAACCGGTAATTCCAAGTAAAGGAATCTGATTGTTCATAAAAATAACCTTAAAAATCACCGCACTTTAGATACGGAAAACCCCGAAAGATCGGGGTTAATAAATTAAGAATGTTTTGCTACATAATTGGCAAAAATAAGTCCGCCAATAGCAAGAAGCGAAACAATGCCAAGCCCTATAGTAAGCCACATATTATTTTCCCTCCACTAATTGACGAAATTTACGCCCCATCACAAGGCAAGCATAAGCAATAATGAGCAAAAAAATAATATTTCATCCTTTTAGGAAAAGCGGTTGCTCGCCATAGAGTATAACAGGCATTGCTAGAATAGCA
The DNA here is from genome assembly GCF_001837655.1 of Haemophilus sp. HMSC071C11. Classification (NCBI taxonomy): domain Bacteria; kingdom Pseudomonadati; phylum Pseudomonadota; class Gammaproteobacteria; order Pasteurellales; family Pasteurellaceae; genus Haemophilus; species Haemophilus sp. HMSC071C11. Next base: position 19,551 of record NZ_KV833398.1, read on the forward strand.
ACTTTTGCCACATCATCACTAAGTTTGACCAAGCCTCTAAAGAGCTTTTTTCAATGGGTAATTTAAATAACTAGCTTTATAGTTTGCGATCTAGATCGCAGAAATAATAAAAAGCGAATAAAAAACTTAAGATAATATGCGCAATAAAACAGGCTGAAATTCTGTTTGTTGCCCTAATTTTCTGCTATAAGATTTTACAAAAATGAAAGAAAGTGCGGTTAATCCAAAGATTAAAATGGCACGCAGAATTTCATTATCGCTTATGTAATCGGACAACATAGTCACAATCAATAAGGTCAAAAGCGGTACAACATACATCAATAATGCCGACAACAACATCGACTTTTCTTCTAATCCAATTTCAACAATTTGACCTTCGCGTAATGGCATTAATGTTTCCACATTAAAAATATGCTCGCCACGTTTACCGTTTAATTCGGAAAGGCTTGATGTTCCACAACTGTTTTTAGCTGCACATTGGCCACAGGCACTTTGGGATTGGCATTTCACTTTGGCAATGCCATTTTCATAGCTAATAACAACGGCACTTTCTCTTAGCATTGGGATGCTCCCATATAAATATCAAAGCGATGATTTTTCGTTTCACGGCTAAAGTGCGGTTGTTTTCCACAAAGAAATTCCGCATAGTCAGGACGCTTCACGACCACACGTTTTTTAGCTAATTGGAGTGCAGGTAAAAGCAATTCATCAGCATCTAAATCAGCCCCGACTAAATGCTGGAATACACGCATTTCCTTTTTTACTAGTGCAGATTTTTGTTTATGCGGATACATTGGATCGAGATAAACCACATCGGCATAATCGCTATTAGGATCAAGTTCATTAATATGCTGAACATTCAGCAAGTGCAAATTTTGTTGCAACATCTCGCCGATTTCCTCATCTTGATAAGCACGATTTAAACCATCTTGCAGAAGTAAAAAAACAACAGGATGGCGTTCTACTAAACGAACTTGGCAGCCAATTGCGGCTAACACAAAGGCATCACGTCCTAGACCAGCTGTTGCATCAATAACCGTTGGCAATGCCGAACCTTTAATCCCTACTGCTTTCGCTACGGCTTCTCCACGTCCACCACCGAATTTACGACGGTGAGCCATTGTGCCACCAACAAAATCAACATAAACCGCTCCGAGTTTAGGTTCGTCTAGTTTACGAAGTTCTAAACGGTCATCGGTTTGAACAAGTGCAAGTGGGCTCTTTTCATTATGAATAATGTTGTGTTCAGCACAAAGTGCGATCAATTCTGCTAATGTTTTTTCTGTCGATTCAGAAATCAGCTGAATTCCTACTTGCGAATGAGCCATAGGCCGCTTTCCATGTGGTCAGTGTAAGGGAATTGGTCAAATAACGCCGCTTTTTCAATGCGGTGCGTTTTTGATAGTTCAACAAGATTATCACACAGCGTATGTGGATTACAGGAAATATACAAAATGCGATCGTAATTTTGTACAAGTTTCACTGTATCAGGATCAAGCCCCGCACGAGGCGGATCGACAAAAATGGTATTACATTCATAAGATTTTAAATCAATCCCTTTCAAGCGGTTAAAGGCTCTAACCCCATTCATTGCCTGCGTAAATTCCTCTGCCGACATACGGATAATTTGTAAATTATCCACTTTATTTTCAGCAATATTAAATTGTGCGGCGGCTACGGAAGGTTTGGCGATTTCTGTTGCCAATACCTTACGGAAATTTTGTGCAAGTGCGATAGAAAAATTACCGTTTCCGCAGTAAAGCTCTAATAAATCACCTTCGCTATTTTGGGTACAATCAATTGCCCATTCAAGCATTTTGCAGTTTACCGTTGCGTTTGGCTGGGTAAAACTATTCTCGACTTGGCGATAGACATAATTTCTGCCATTCACAGGTAAAACTTCGTCCACATAATCTTGCTCAAAACAGATTTTTTGTTTACTTGCACGCCCGATTATTTGCACATCAAAATCTTGCTTTTCGAGTAAATCTTTCAAATTTTTAGCCGCACTTTCCCATTCTTCAGTGAGTGTTTTATGATAAAGCAAGCTCACAATAATCTTATTACTCAAGGTGCTAAGGTAATCAATTTGGAATAATTTTTTGTGTAGCACTTCTTGTTGTTTTAACAAAGGTAATAAGGTTTGCATCATACGATTAATTAGCATGCTGGCGATTGGAAATTCATCCACGCGATAACGCTGCAGCGTCGCTTGATCAAACATAATATGGTAAAAATCATCTTGCTCGTGCCAAATACGAAACTCCGCACGCATGCGATAATGACTTGTTGGAGAGTCAAAAACTTGAATATCTGGTGCATTAAAAGGGTGTAAAAGTGCGGTTAATTTTTCAAGTTTTTTTTGTAGCAGTTCGTTGTATTGAGAAATCGGTAATTGCATAGAAATTAGTATTCATAGGGTGTATGAAGACGAATCGTTCATACAAAGATAGGAGAATAAAGTTATCAGCCGTGAATTACGCGTGATTTCACAAGCTATTCAAAAACAAAAGGCAGACTTCCGCCTGCCTTATTTAACGTATCTTATTCGCCGGAATAATCTTCACCGCCAGAGGCAGCTTCACTCACATCACTAGATAAGGTGTAAACACGTTTTTTAGTGTTAATACGAGTACGATATTTATTCCAAGTTTTTTCAAAGAAAGTCTCTGCTGCGCGCTCACCACGGCAAAATGCGACGAAATCTTTTTCTTCTTTAGTCGCTGGCTCACGTTCCCCTAAGTCTAATGCTTTGAACGCTTGACCATATTGCTCAAGCACCTGTGATTCTTTAATTGTGTAATCACCGTGACGGGAAAAACCACGAGGGTAGTTTTTGTCGTCAAAGAAACGACGCGTTACGCTAAAACTTGCAGCCATAATATTCTCTCTTCTTTCATTAATATTTACAAAATAGGGCTGGCATTAAACCAATTTTTCGTTATTTTTGCAATAAACCTTTTACGGTTTGCACATAATCTTTCACGAAATCATCATAATTTAACCCTTCAGGGTTTACACGGAATTTTCCATTTACATAAAAATCAGGTACGCCACGCACTTTAAATTGTTCTGCTGCATTCACTTGTTTATTAACTAAACCATTTACTGCAAAACTATTAATGCCACCATCAAATTGCTCGGCGGTTATGCCATTCGATAAGAAGATAGCTCGAATATCATCCATTGATTTCAAGGCATCCTTTTGAGCCGCTTCAAATAATGGTGATTTTACTTTACTTTCTGCACCTAATGCCATTGCTAACGCCCAAGCACGTGTTAAGTTTTCAGATTGATGACCTAAGAAATTTACATGATATTGTTTAAATTTCACATCTTTTGGTAAAGCATCTACGACTTGTTGTGGAATTTTGTATTCCATTTCAAAGGCGTAACAATGCGGGCAATAGAATGAGAAAAACTCAATCACTTCTTTTTGCTGTGAAGCCTGTTGACTCACTTGAACATATTGTTTGCCTTCTTGTAAATCTGCGGCAAAACTATTTACAGACATAAGCGTGCTGACACCTAAACCTAACGCAAGTAATACTTTTTTCATTTCTTTCCTCTTATTTAATGATACCGCGAGCACGGAGCAATGCGGTTTTAAAATCTTCTTCGTAATCTTTTTTGAGACCAGGAATTGGCTCATATTTATCTGTACCATCCATTTTTAACTGATAAATAATCACTTCATCAGTTAATTCATTTAATGGTTTTTGGAAACCTGATTCATTGGCAATTTTTTGCAAAATTTCCATTAAACTCAAATCCGAGTCTTTAGACCAATAAAACTGTAAAAGTTCCAAAACTTCATTTAAACGCTTACATTTCATTGCTATTTCCGTTTTAATCGTAAAAAATAGGCAAATGATACTTGAAATAATGATAGATTAAAATATGACAATTACAATAAGTGCGGTAATTTTGGCAGGTGGCAAAGCACGCAGAATGGGCGGGCAAGATAAAGGATTACAGATTTTAGGTAAACAATCTTTAATTGAACATGTTATTAATCGCTTACAACCACAAATTCATCAGATTTCAATTAACACTAACCGAAATCAAACAGAATATGCAAAATTTGGCTTTCCTGTTTTCTCCGATGAACTGCCCGATTTTCAAGGGCCATTAAGTGGCATGCTAACAGCTCTAGAAAAGACAAAAAGTGACTTTATCCTTTTTACACCTTGTGATACGCCTTTTTTTCCTATGAATCTTTTAGATAAACTCAAAAGTGCGGTTAAAAATGACCGCACTTTAATTGCGTATGCTTGCGATGAAGAACGTGAACATCCCGTTTTTTGTTTAATGTCCGTTCAGCTAAAGGAAAAATTGCGACACTATTTAGCATCGGGTGAACGACGCCTTTTACAATTTATGAAAGAAAATGGCGGGATTTCAGTAAAATTCACGCAAGAAGAAGGTAACTTCGAGAATTTTAATACGCTAGATGATTTAAAGAAAACAGTCATCTAACCGAACACTAACAAAAGTGCGGTTTATTTTTATTATTTACGAGCACCAAATATCGC